>JAFRJB010000045.1 GCA_017432485.1 Clostridia bacterium | reverse complement strand
CAAATGCCGCACCAAAAGGAATTGAGCGAAGCGGAACGAGTGCGAGTGTCTCGCCCTCACTTCTTACCTCTTCACTATTACTTCTTACTTCAATAAGGATTTGGGAGCCCGCAAGGGGCTCCGCAAATCCTTATTTGTCGAAAGGAGACATAATGACTACTATTGAATACACCCACACGCCGAGCTTCTTCGGCATTGAGTTTCGCGGGCACGCGGGTTTTGCGCCGGCGGGCAAAGATATTGTTTGCGCCGCGGTGTCCATTCTCGCGAGCGAGCTGATTTTCGCTGCCGAGCAGGCGCAGGCGGGCGGCGAAATCTGCGACTTAACCCACAGCGAGGGCGGCGCCTTTGTCAACTTGCGCTACTTCTATCGCGATAACCGCAGCATGCGGCAAATCGCAAAACTTATTCTCGCGAGCCTCAAAATGCTCGAAGCGCAGTACGGGGATTACATCAAAGTTCGCGCAGCGAACTTTGATGAGTGAAGAGTGAAGAGTAAAGAGTGAATAGTTGTGGAAGGGACACCCGTTCCGCTGCGCTCTATTTAAGAAAAATGGGGCACCCCAAAAAGTATTTCGCAGCAAACTTACGAAGTCAAGTTAACAGTCAATCTGTTACATCTTATAATAAAGGCAATACAGACGCAGAAACATGCTGTAAAGTGAAACCGCTTTACGCGCTGCGTGGAAAGGAAACACGATGAAAACACTCAATTTGTTATTGTTCGGCGGCGAGAGTACGGCGCCTGCCGAGGCGATAAGCGCCGCGGCGGAGGAAAGCTCCGCCACCGAAGGGGTAGGCACCCGAGAGACCGCCGAGAGCGGCGAACCCTCTGCAAGCGCTGCTACCGCGCCCGCAGATGCGCGTTCCGAAGAAGAACAACAACCCGACAGCTACAGGCAGTTCAAAGAGCAATTTAAAGAGCAGTACCAAGCGGATTTACAGCGCGTGATTGACAAGCGCTTTAAAAATGCCAAAAAGGTGGAAGCTCAGCGCGATGCGCTCCAAACCGAGAACGAGCGCTATCACACGCTGCTTGCCGCCTTGGAGGAACGCTACGGTACCAAAGACCTCGATGAACTTTGCAGCCGGATGACACAGACCGCACCGACCGCCCCGGCGGGGCAGGGGGAGGAAGTAACCCCGCCTGCCGACCTGCCGCCGGCGCAGCAGGAGAGCAAAGATGCCGCGGCGCTGCAGCAGCAGATTGTAGAGCAGTGGCAGCAGGAAGCCGCCGATTTAATCGAACTGTACCCTGCCTTTTCATTGGAAAACGAGTTAGATAACGAGAAGTTTTCCGCCGCCCTGCAAAGCGGTATGAGTGTGCGCGATGCGTACCAATATGCCCACTTTGATGAAATTTTGGGCGGCGTGATTGCCTACACGGCACAAAATGTCAAAGAGGCGGTTTCCGATGCCCGCAATCAGCGTATGGCGCGCCCGGTCGAAAACGGCACCCGCGCGGGCGCGGCGGCAATTGTCAAGTCTGATGTCAGCAAGTTAAGCAAACAGGAAATGGAAGACATTGACAGGAGAGTGCTCAGGGGAGAGAGGATTAGCTTTTGAGCGGGGCTCAAAAGCAGTGATGTTTGCGCAAGGCGCAAGTGATGTTGCCCGAGGCAATGATGTTTCGGCTTTGCCGAAGTGATGTTTGCGCTGCGCACAAGTTGAGGTGGCAAGGCGGAGCAGCGGCAGAGCCGCTGAGTGATGTTTGCGCAAGGCGCAAGTGATGTTGCCCGAGGCAATGATGTTTCGGCTTTGCCGAAGTGATGTTTGCGCTGCGCACAAGTTGAGGTGGCAAGGCGGAGCCATGCAGTTTAAATGCGAGTTCGCTTTTGCGAACTCGCCACTATCACTGAACCCTGAACACTAAACACTGAAAACTGTTGTGCAAGGCACAACCAAAAGGAGACTTTATGAAAAAGTATTTATTCAATTTGCAGAGGTTTGCGGAAATTTCCCATACCTACACCAACAAAACCACCGATGCGGCAACGACTGTTGAGGGTGTGACCACCGGCAACGACCTTTCGGCGGAAAACAAAACCTACTATGAAAAGAGGCTTATCACCCTTGCCGAGCCGGAGCTCGTCTTTGACCAGTTTGCCGACAAATACCCCATTCCCAAGAATGGCGGCAAGACCATCGAATTTAGAAAATTCGAGCCGCTGGTTGCAGACTTGAGCGCCACCGAGCTGACCGAGGGTGTTACCCCCGAAGGGCAGAAGCTCAGTGTGGGCACCATCACTGCCGAAGTGCACCAGAAGGGCGACTTTGTGGAACTTTCGGATATGATTGAGCTGACCGCGATTGACCCCATGGTTGTGCAGACCATCGGCATCATCGGCTCGCAGGCGGGCAGAGTGCTCAACAAGGTCACCCGCCAGGCAATCACCGGCGGCACCAATGTCGTGTATGCGCCCAAGTCCAACGGCACCGCCGTCACTTCCCGCGCAAATCTCGACACCACCTGCGGCATCACGCTCAAGCTCATCAAGAAGTGCGCCAACATCTTAAAGCGCAACAACGCGCCGAAGATTGACGGCTCTTACATCTGTATTGTCCACCCCGACATCGGCACGGATTTGACCAACCTCGAGGGCTGGATTGATGTGCAGAAATACAAGAACCCCGAAAAGGTCTACGAGGGCGAAATCGGCTCTTACGGAGGGGTGCGCTTTATCGAAAACACCGAGTGCAAAATCTGGAAAGGCACCGATGAAGCCAACGGCTGCGCGGCAGATACCGCGGTCTACGCCTGCTACTTTATCGGTAAGGGCGCCTACGCGACCACCGAGGTCAGCGGCGGCGGTTTGCAGACCATTGTCAAGCCCTTGGGCTCCGGTGAAGACCCGCTCAACCAGAGAAGCACTGTCGGCTGGAAAGCGACCAAGACTTCCGAAATCTTGGTGCAGGATTACCTCGTG
This sequence comes from Clostridia bacterium, assembly GCA_017432485.1. GTDB lineage: Bacteria > Bacillota > Clostridia > Oscillospirales > Acutalibacteraceae > RUG714. The sequence continues at coordinate 1,117 of JAFRJB010000045.1, read as the reverse complement.
CGCCTGGAAGTGTGCTCGGCAGAGAGCAACGCACTCGCAAGCGCCAACTAAGCGCGCAGCGCTTAGTAAGGCGGAATGCGGAATGCGGAACAGCAGCGCGATGCGCTGAGTGATGTTTGCGCAAAGCGCAAGTGATGTTGCACGGCAGTGATGTTTCGGCTTTGCCGAAGTGATGTTTGTGCTGCGCACAAGTTGAGGTGGCAACGCGATGCGTTGCATCTAAAATGCGAAACGCAGTTTCGCCACCGCAATTCAACATTCAAAATTCAACATTTTTTACTGTTCGCGCAGCGTACTCGCTGCGCGAACAAGAAAGGAAAAACATGGCAACAAAAACAGACAATGCCAAAAAGACCATTCGGCTTTTTCAAGGCAAAGGCTATGAAGCGCCGGTACAGGTGTGGCTCAACGGTGTGCGCTACAGTGTGCCGCGCGGCAAAGAGGTAGAGGTGCCCGCCGGTGTGGCGGAAATCATCGAGCATTCCCAACAGCAGAAGAATGAAGAGATGCTGTACCTCTCCAAAGAAAACAATTAAAGCAATGCGCAACAGCAGCGGTCAATGACCGCTGAATGAAGACACTTTGTTAATGAAGTCGCTTCGCTAATGAAGACGCGCCAATGCGCTAATGAAGGGCGACACATTCGCACTTGATTAGAAAAGCGGTTCGGTAAACCGAACCGGCGTGATAATGCGAAATGCGGAATTAAAGGTGGCAAGGCAAAGCCTTGCATTAAAAGGCAGTGCAAGCACTGCGTGAAGTTGCTGCGCAGTGAAGTTGTTGCACAGTGAAGTTGCTGCGCAGTGAAGTTTCGGCTACGCCAAAGAGGCGGTTCGGTAAACCGAACCGGCGACTGAACACGGAAAAGGTAAATAAGAACTGTCCCCTTTTACCTTATTTTAATGAGGAATGAGGAGTGAGGAATAGCAGCGGTCAATGACCGCTGAATGAAGACACTGCGTTAATGACGACACTTTGTTAATGAAGTCGCTTCGCTAATGAAGACGCGCTAAAGCGCTAATGAAGGGCGACACATTCGCACTTGATTAGAAAAGCGGTTCGGTAAACCGAACCGCCAACCGCCAACCGCCGACTTAAAACAGCAAGTTCGCTTTTG
>JAFRJB010000044.1 GCA_017432485.1 Clostridia bacterium | reverse complement strand
GTATTTGGTCACACTTGTTGCGCCGGAGGGTACTGATGGCGTTTGGTTATAGTAAATGCCGGTCGATGTTGTACTGCCGCCCCATGTGGACGAATTATTACCGTTTACATGCCAGTGCCAAGTAACCGTATAAGACGGGTTGGTAATGCGCAAAGTGCAGGTATTTGACAAATTGGTAGAGCCGCACTTTGCGGTGAGTGTGATGTCTTTATAATAAGGCGAGCCACTCACCATGGCATCTTTTGTAATGGTAATGGTTTTACCGCTTGCCGAAACACCGGTGGTAGAAGCGAAAGAAACGCCGTCGCCATCATCCTTCCAATTCACGCCGTATTGGTCTTTCACCGTACCGATGCTCACCGTGGTGGTTACATTTGTGCTGCTGTCAGGTATGGTTTTGTTGGTAACCGAGAAAGAAGATGCGCTGGTAGCAGCAGGATAGCCCTTCCAGTTGCGGGAGTTGGTGGTTTTGGTGGCTGAACCGTCACCGCTCCAAGTACCGAAAGAGTTGTCTACAATACTATAGGTACAGGAAATGGTGGAACCGTTGTAGTGCGCGTTGGTACAACCGAATTTACCGGTCCACAGTGTGGTGCCGCCGGTAGAATAATCGGAACCGGAATAAACATACACACCGGTAATAAACCAGTCAGAGTGGTCAGTGGATGAGCCGTAGTTATGGTACTCAATAGAATACGGCAAACCGGCGCAACTTCTCTTATCCTCTTTGCCGCCCGAACTACTTGCACAACTACCACCTATATTATAGGAGCTGGTAGAACCATCTTGTTTTTTGTAGTTGACTTTGATGTAGTTAGTGGTACTGCTATGCGTGTTATCTACTTGATAAGTGACTTTGACATAGTAGTTGCCGGCAGTTGCGGCGCTCGCCTGCGGTGTCGCTGTAAATACCCAGCAGGAAGCGAGCATTACAATGCAGAGCAACACAACTAATGCTCTCTTGTAAATAAATCCAGCCTTCATATGAAAGCCCCCTTTCGCAAAAAATCATCTATTTACACAATATATAGTTCAATAGGTATAGAATTACCCATAATTATACACTAATATTATATAATATTATATAAATAATTTCTATTTATCAAAGCGCCAATTTTTTTTAAAAAAAGTTGTTGATTTTGTACAAAATTGATAATCGTTCATTAGTGAAATTAATTAACTTTGTAAAGTAATCACAAAGGCGTAAATTCTTGTTTAGAGGGCTAATGTTCGATAATGTTGAATTTTGAATTTTGAATGTTGAGTTTTGAATTTTGAATTGAGGGAGGGCGTTGCCCTCACCCAATTATATAAACTTTGTAACATTTTCTTATGCATAGGAGAGGCTTGAAAACCGTATATTTACAACATTTTTAAAACCCCAACATAGATTTATTATTAACTCGCTGTTTTAAGTTAGAGCGAAGCGGAACGGGTGCGGGTGTCCCGCCCATAATTCTCAATTCTTCATTCATAATTCTTAATTGTTTAGCGGGCATAGCCCGCTAAACAAAAATTTATGCTCACCGCTGAAAAAGGAGCGCCGAGGTCGGCGCTCCTTTCAGTATGGCTTTTTTTAAAAATTCAGAATGAACAGAAATATATGTTACGGCACCAAATATACCGCTCCCGCATACAGCACATCCGTTGTATAGAGCAGCAAACTCAACGCCGAATAGCCTGCCAGACAAAAGCTGGAAAGCAATAGTCTTTTCTCCCAAAAATACTCTAAAAAGTGAATGAGTGAAAGCGAGAATACATCTTCTTCTCTTGCCAAAAGCAATAATATCATCACCGGTGTAATGCCGAGCAAGGCACAAGCCGCCGTTTGGTCGAGACAGGCACCGATAAGCGCCATAATGGAGGGAATAAAGATGAGTGCCAATGTTTTATCGGCATGTTGCTCGGTAAGACCGTTTTTACGCTTTTGCCCGCTTTGGGCATAGCGGCGCGCCATTTTCTTTTGACTGTTAATTGCCACGGTCAACAGCAGCAGTGTAAAACCCACCGCCGCGGCAGCGGCAACAATACACGCCACATGCGTTTCTTCCGGCGTATGTTTGAGCCGGAACAAAAACGAGATTTCTCCCGCTTCCGTACTATTATTGATATGATTCCAAAACTCTCTCCAAACCGAAACCCTGTTATAGAGAATGGATGCCGCAATAATGCCGATTGCCATACCGAGCAACTCAGGCAGGCTCTGTTTAATTTTGCGATTGGCGATAATGAGTAACAGTATAAACACCACCACGCTGAAAAAGGCGCTGTTATCAATCAAAACAACCAAAAAACTTATGAGCAGTGCCGCAACGCTTAAGATGATTTTTTGCTTTACTTTTAACTCCAGCACCAGGAAAACAAGCATCAGCACCAACTGCGCCAAAAAGCCCAAGCCGAACCAAGCGGCGGAAAACGGGTTGAGCAACATCAGCAAATACAGCAAATCACTCTTCTTTTCACCGGCAAGCAATAAGTAAATTGCTAAAAATGCGGCTTGCTCCGCCAAAAGTGCCAACAGTTGCATAATCACATCCTTAGCGCCGCCCGCCGGATCAAAACTGAAGAAAAAAGCCGCTTTGACCACTAAAAACAGGAAAGAGAAAATAATTGTTTTTTTATTCATAAAAGATTTCTTTGTTTTATTCATAGTTCACCTATTCCGTTAACGAATCATCAATAAGGTTAAATACGAAACCACAATGGCTGTTAACACCTTGTTCCCCGCCGCTTTGCGCTTTACGGTACCGACAGCGGCTAACACCGCTTCGTTACGACTGACAATAAAGAAAATGATCACACACGCTTGCGCAAACACATTGTTTGAAAAATACTTGGAGATTTCACCGGACAATATACTCGGCAAAACCGCAACGAGCGGCGAGAGAATACACACAACAAAAATAAATTTTTGAAAAGCGGCTTTGCTGTTTTTGATACAAGTACACCAAAACGCAATCAACAGTGCATTTACCGGCACCACGAAAAACATTAAATTAAAAAGAATACCGTTGAAACTGTCGGAATGTGTCAGGTTCGCTTTCATGGCAGTCGGCAGCAGTTCTTTAAAAGGCATAAAGAAATCTATGAGCAAATCTTCACCATAGCCCTGAATCAATTCCCGCGTCACCACGGAATTGCCGTTTTCATCCACATAGCGGCTAAAATAGTAGCGCACCATCTCTTCGGCGTTGGCAAAACCTACATGCTTCTCGGAAATCGCACTCGCCAACCCGACAATGATGCACAGCGCATAGGTAACGGCACAAAGGGCTATCATTTTGCGCGAATACTTTTCATCATATATTTTTTGCAACAGCGGGATAGCAAGGGCAACCAAACTTGTAAACAGGAATATCGGGTTAATCACAATCGCCAGCACACACAGAGGCGGCACCATCCAAATCGCCTTTTTATACGCCAATAACGGCATGGCAAATAAGGTTACCGCCCACACAAATTTATCTATTTTAATCGCCGTTAAATAGTTGCGGAATGTAAACGGTGAAAGGCACAAAATAACAATGAACCAAAAAATAAGCCAGAATAACTCTTTTTCTTTTTTAACCTTATTGAGCACAAAACCGATACAAACGGAAGCGGCGATAATGAGTAAAAACGAACCGATAATGACCGCCGCAGCCGTAACTTGCGGTGTCACGGTTTGTACAAACCAGCTGATGAGTTCACCGATAAACCCTCTCGAAATGTAACCGTGCCTATAAGTATAAAGGTAATGAATAATATAATAAGAATAGGCGGAAAAATTATGCCCGGAAAGCATCAGCACCACCATCACCGCAGATAAAATCAAAAAAGGCGCCAGGTAGTAAATAAGGGTATAATCGGGAATCTTCTTTAAAATCGAATTTCTTTTTGCTTTTTTAGCCATGTTCAATAATCCTTACTTCATGATTTATAATTATTATGAATATTACTATTTGCATGAGGAGAGGAAAGGGAAACAAATCCCCCCTACTTTGCTCCGTAAAAATTTGCGCACTGTTTTTTGTGCTGAAATCAACTTTTTTAAACCATTTTAAAAATATTTATGAGAATTCCGAAAACCGCATTTTGATTGCTGTATTATAAAAACATGATTTTAAAACTTGAAAGAATGCACTGCCGGAACCGATATTGCTTTTGCAATCATTATCACAAAGCGTTACAATGTTGTAAGGAAAATGCATTTTGCACAGAAAACGATTATCTAATTCATTCTGCTCCAAATTGGATGAAGTTAATACAATAAGAATATCTTTTTCAATACGAAACCTCTGCCGCTCTTCTCAATTCTTCTTATTAAAATTAAAGTAAAAACTACATATTTATACAGAATATATTATAACATATATACATCAAAAATACTATAATTAATTTTGCAACAACAAATAAGGATTTGTCGAGCAGAGCAAAACGAGTTTTGCTCTGCAGTTTGGAGAGTGGAGAGTTGAGAGTGGAGTTAAGGGAGGGCTCTGCCCTCACCCATTTTAAAAGGCTTACTGTAGGCATTTCAATCGGGTGCGGGTGTCCCGCCCACAACTTCAATCTCCACTCTTCACTCTTCACACTCAAATAAGGATTTGCGAGGTCATAGACCTCGCCAAATCCTTATTTGTCGAAACAACAAAATCGGCTGAGCAAAATGCTCAGCCGATTTGTTGTTTGTTTTACTCAATCAAGGAATATCGCCTGCCGGGATATCTGCATTATGGTCGATAATCTTCGCTTGTGCATACCACGCAAGCGGGTCTGAGAATGTAACCATTTCTTCCGCAATGCCGTATACCAGGTTTGAGGAAGGATAGCCGCCTTCTTCACCGCCGTTGGAAGCACAGTTGTCATAAACCGTTTAGAGCATACCGCGGTACATATACCTCATATACGGTCTGCCGATATAGTAGTACTTCCAGTTCTTCGCTCTG
>JAFRJB010000043.1 GCA_017432485.1 Clostridia bacterium | reverse complement strand
TGGCAATACTAATAGGTCGAGGGCTTGACCAAATTTGGTTTATGTTAGTTTCCTGCTTTTCTCTTTGTTCAGTTTTGAGGGTGCAAGAAATTGGAATACACCTAAGGGATATGCACCATTAGCTCAGCTGGTAGAGCACCTGACTCTTAATCAGGGTGTCCAGGGTTCGAGTCCCTGATGGTGTACCAAATATGGCCCGTTGGTCAAGTGGCCTAAGACTCCGGCCTCTCACGCCGGCAACACGAGTTCGAATCTCGTACGGGTCACCAGTGATTATAACTGCTTTGCAGTTTATAATAAAAGTGAATAGTTGGTGTTGATTGCGGAGAGGGTCCACCCGTTCTCATTCCGAACACGGTAGTTAAGCTCTTTCGCGCCGACAATACTTGGCTGGCGATGGCCCGGGAAAATAGGTAATGCCAACATCCTTTTGCCTTAATAGCTCAGTTGGTAGAGCACGCGGCTGTTAACCGCGGAGTCGTAGGTTCGAGTCCTACTTGAGGCGCCAAAAAAATACCACCTGTTTCGACAGGTGGTATTTTTTTGGCTTTTCAAGTGGACTCCTACGACTCCGCGGTCAGCCGCAGGCTGTTAACTGGCTGAGGGTGCCGCGCTCGCAGCGCGAGATGAAGCGACCCCCTCAGCTGGAAGAAACACAGAGTTCCGCAACCGCTCCAAGGGCAGCGGAACGACAATGTTTCTGATCGATGGAGTCGTAGCGAATAGCACTTTGTAAAGTGTAGGCATCGCAACCACTTCTGTGGTTGGGTTTTGCTTTATGCCTCGCGTAGTCCTCTCACCAGCGACTCCTTGGTTAACAGCCGCGCAGCGGATGTTAACTGGACGAGAGCACTCTGCTCGCAGTGCGAGATGAAGCGGCGCCCTCAGCTGGAAGAAACACAGAGTTCCGCAACCGCTCCAAGGGGTGGCGGTAATTTCACCACGAGAGTTTGGTTTATTCTCGCTGATTTGCCCTAATATTGCGTTAAAAATACTCGCAATACACACTGGTATTGACTGCGTTTTTTGCCTTATCTTAGAACAAATCAGCAGAGAATAAACTGCCTTGCACTTAAAATCCTGATAGTTAAGATGCAATTTGTTGTTTGAGAACGCAGGTTGGCTGGCGCCAATCAAGGTCGAAAATAGCAAAGTGCGCTTAAATAGCGGATTTTAAGCATACTCTTGTGGTGAAATTACCGCCTTCGACAATGTTTCTGATGGATGGAGTCGTAGGTTCGAGTCCGGGCACCCCCTCATCTTAGCAAAAATCATTCTTTTGGCTGATGACAATCGCGAAGATATTTAGTATTATAAAAATGGAAAATTTTAATTTATTTGCAAATTTTTAAAATAAAATAAAATATAAATAGGTACATATATTATTGAAAAACAAAGGAGCAGAAATAATGAAAAAGGCTTTATCTCTCATATTAACCGCCGTGATGCTTGTGAGCATCTTTTCGAGCGTGCCCGTGGTGGCGCAGGCGGACAGTATTCCTCCGAGCGGGCAGTGCGGTGAAAACGCCTATTTTACCTTTGATGCCGAGACCGGCACGCTGACCATCTCCGGCAGCGGTCCGATGTGGTTTTACGGCTATTCCCCGACCGGCGATTATGACCCTTATCCGGATTATACCTGGCACAGCGGAGATATTTTGGCGCTCGTTATTGAAAACGGCATCACAAAAATCACCAAACAGGCATTTGAAATGTATTTCACAAATCTCGCTTCGGTTGTCATCGCCGATTCCGTTACCGAAATTGATGCGTTCGCGTTTTCCTATTGCTACGCCTTAACGGATGTTACCATCGGTACAGGGGTAACGCGCATTGCAGATGGTGCGTTTTACGCTTGCAAAAGTCTTGCGCATATCAATTATGCCGGCACGCAGCAACAGTGGGATGCCATAGACATTGCGCCGCAAAACAATGATTATCTTTTTGCTCTCAAACCGCAAAACGGCACTGTCACCGGCTCGTGCGGTGAAAACGCCTATTATACCCTCGATAAAGCAACCGGTGTGCTCAATATTACCGGAAGCGGTGCTATGGAAGACTATAACAGCCCCGAGCTGTCGGACGATGGACTATCGCCCTTTTATGAAAACGCATGGGTGAAAACAGTCAATATTGCAAGCGGTATCACCAAAATCGGTACGCAAACATTTCGCTATTGCCGCCAATTAACGCAGGTAAACATTCCGAATACGGTCAAGACGATTGCCCATTCGGCGTTTAAGCTGTGCGTGAAATTGCCAAGCATCACCATTCCGAACGGTGTTACCACGATTCCGCAATCCTGCTTTGCGAATTGCGATAATTTGCGCAGTGTCACCATTCCCGTGAGTGTAACAAAAATCGAAATGTATGCTTTTCATGATTGTTACGAGATAGAGGAAGTCAACTATGCCGGCACGAGAGAGCAGTGGGAAGCGATTGATATCGAGGACCACAATTTCTGCCTGAGTGCGGCAAAACCGCCTTTAAGCGGCGAATGCGGTGACCATGTTTATTATACACTCGATACCGAAACCGGTGTGCTAACCATTAGCGGCAGCGGTTATACCGCAAATTATCTTCAATCCGGCTACTCGCCGTTTTATTACAACAAGATTGTTAAGAAAATTGTGATTGAAAACGGTGTGAAGAATATCGGCGACAGGCTGTTTGAAAACATGCCGAATGTGGAAAGTATCAGTATTCCCCAAAGTGTGGAAAGCCTCGGTATGTATGCCTTTAATTCCTGTGTGAGCTTGAAAAGCATCACCATTCCGCGCTCGGTCACCTCGATTTCCAAGTGCGTTTTCGGGAAATGCTTGGCATTATCAAGCATTACGGTGGAAAGCGGCAACACGGTTTATGACAGCCGCGGCGGCTGTAACGCCGTTATTGAAACCGATACCAACACCCTTGTGGCAGGCTGTATGGATACCGTGATACCTTCCACGGTTACGGTCATTGGCGAAGCGGCGTTTTTTGTTTGTGAAACATTAAGCGGCATTACAATTCCGAACGGTGTCACCAAAATCGGAGCGTCTGCTTTTTACAAATGCACAGGCCTCACGAGCATGACACTCCCGAACGGTGTTACCGAAATCGGGCAGTATGCTTTTGATGGAGCTTCCGCCTTGGAAAGCATCAACTTCCCCGACAGCCTCACCAAAATCGGCTACAGCGCATTTTACGATTGCAAAAGCTTAAGAAATATCACAATTCCGGACAGTGTCACGCAAATCGGAAACTTTGCTTTTTACAACTGTGAAGCACTGACGAGTATCACGATTCCCGGCAGTGTTGAAGCCATCAACTACGGCACATTTAAATACTGTGATAATTTAAAAAAAGCTACCCTTTTAAACGGCGTAAAAACCATTAGCGAGGGTTCATTTGAGGGCTGCAATGCATTAGCGAGCGTCTATCTTCCCAAAACGCTCACCACCATAGAAGACTATAGCTTTTTAAACAACCAGGGTTTGCAATATGTCTATTTTTTAGGTTCTCCGGAGGAAAGAAATTTCAGCATTGACTATTCGAAGAATAAGCCCCTTCAAGCAGCCGAGTGGCGGTATTTAGAGGGCTCGTGCGGGGAAAATGCAAGCTATCGCTTTGACCCGGAAACCAACACACTCTTTATTAGCGGCAGCGGCGCAATGGCGACTTACAGCACCACCGGTTCGCCGTTTTACTGCCAAGATTTTATCGAGCATATTGTGATTGAAGAGGGCATCACGCGCGTGGGGGACTTTACCTTTGTCGGCTGCACGGGTGTTTTGGATGTTATCGTACCGCAGAGCCTGACAACCGTTTACCGCGGCGCCTTCCGTGATTGCAGTCAGCTGAGCGATGTTTATTATATCGGCACGCAAACGCAGTGGGAGAGCGTGGCTATCCAAAACCCGAACGACCCGCTGTTGAATGCCGCCAAGCATTTTGACTGCTCAAGAGGCTTCTGCGGCGAGGATGTCCGCTACTTCTTTAACGGCACCACCTTAACCCTCAGCGGTACGGGTGCGATGTATGATTTTCATGAAAGCGGTGATTCCCCGTTTTACGGCGAGAGTGCGATTAAGCAAATTATCATCGGCGGCGGGATTACACGCATCGGTAACAACGCCTTCCGCTATTGCACAGGATTAACCGATGTGACCATTCCGACCACGGTCACTTCTATCGGCGAGCGTGCCTTTATCGGCTGCAGCAAGCTGGCAGAGGTGAACTACACCGGCACGCAGGATGAATGGGATGACATTGCCATCGGTACCGGCAACGGGCTCTTAACCAATGTGAAACCGCAAATGCTCAAGGGACCCTGCGGCAACTATGCCCGCTATTCCTACAACCCCAAAACAGGTGTTTTAACCATTACCGGCACCAGTGAATTTGGGGGTTGCACGATGTATGATTACAGTGTCGGCACCGCGCCGTGGTATGAGAACCATGTCTTTATTACCGCGGTGGTGATGGATGACAGAATCTCCGCTATCGGCGCAAATGCCTTTGCGGATTGCATGAATATGACAAGTGTTACCATCGGGCGCCGGGTGAGTACAATTGGCGACGGTGCTTTTAACGGCTGCGATAGGCTTGCCACGGTAAATTATGCCCGCACCCAAGCGGATTGGGATGACATCACGATCGGCGAAAACAACACGCCTTTAACGAAAATCAAACCCCAATACGGCGGCAAGTGCGGCACCAATGCCACCTATCACTTTGACCCTGCAAGCGGCACGCTGACTATCTCCGGCAGCGGTGCGATGGAGGATTACGGTTCCGATTACCCGGGCTACTACGGCTTGCGCGATAGTATTACGGCAATTCAAATCAACGAAGGTATTACCCGCATCGGCAATCTTGCTTTCTATAATTTGCAAAATGCAGAGAGTGTCACCATTCCGACCACCGTGACGGCAATCGGCAGAAGCGCGTTTCAGTATTGCTACGGACTTCTTGATGTGTACTATGCCGGCGCCGGTATGGAGTGGGATAACATCAATATCGGCGCGGTCAATAATGCGCTGGAGGATGCCACCATGCACTTCGGCAAAGAAAATATCCTCACCGGTGAGTGCGGCGAGCATGCTTACTTCAGTTTGAATTTAGATACGAATACCTTAACCATCTCCGGCAGCGGCGCGATGTATGATTATGAGTATGCCCCCTGGGATGATTATAAGTATGATATTTTCACCATTGTTGTCGAAAGCGGTATCACGGCAATCGGGAATAGAGCGTTTGAAGACTGTGCGGTGAATGATGTGAGCATTGCAAACACGGTCACCGCCATCGGCAAGTACGCTTTATCCAGCTGCGACAGCTTGAGCGCGGTGGAAATCCCAAGCAGTGTTGCCTATATCGGTGAAGGTGCCTTTACTTACTGTACGGACTTAACAAGTGTGGAAATACCGGCAGGCATCACCGGTATTGAAAAATTCACCTTTATGAATTGCACAGCTCTTCAAAGCATCACCATTCCGGCGAGTGTAAGCCGCATTGATGAGTATGCCTTTGATGGCTGCACGGCATTGGAAACGGTCAATTTCACCGGCACAGGCGAACAGTGGGACGATATGCCCATCGGTGCATACAACGAGCCGCTGTTGGCGGTGAAGCCGCAGTGCTGCGGCACTTGCGGTGCCAACCTGACATACCGCTTAGACCATATCACCGGCACACTGTATATTGAAGGTACGGGAGCGATGGATAACTTTACCTCCACCTCTATGCCGTGGTATGCATTTAAGGAAAAAATCCTCAAGGTAAATGTCGCTAACGGTGTTACCACTATCGGCGAGAATGCTTTTTGGAATTGCAAAACGATTGAGGATGTTACACTCGGTAACACCGTGCAAAAAATCGGTAAATATGCCTTCGGCGGTTGCGAGAGTTTGGAAAGCGTTAATTTGCCGAACTCTTTAACAAGCATCGGCGGGCAGGCATTCGGCAATTGTGTAAGCCTCGAAAGCATTGCCATCCCAAGCGGTGTGACAAGTCTTGCCACCAGCACCTTTGCAAGCTGCACAGCATTAAAAACAATTACCTTACCGACCACACTCACAAAAATAGGTGCCGCTGCGTTCTCTCGCTGCTTCGGCTTGCAAACCGTGGGTTACGCCGGCACGCAGGAAGATTGGAACGCGGTTGAGATTTTGGACAGTAACGACCCGCTGCTGGCGGTCAAACCCCAAACGGGCGATGTGATACGCACCGGCACCTGCGGTGAAAATGTGACCTACATCTTAAACGAAACTACGGGCTTGTTGACCATCTCCGGCACGGGTGCGATGTATGACTATGAGCTAATAGGCAATGCCTCACCCTTTAATAACAACCCGAAAATTAAAGAAATTGTCGTAGAAAGCGGTGTCACGAATATTGGCAATGACGCTTTCACGCAGTTAACAAAGCTTGAAAAAGTGAGCCTGCCGAGCACAGTGACAAGCCTCGGTAAAGATGCCTTTGCATTTTGTTTCTTGCTTGCGGATATCAATATTCCCGAAAGTGTGCAGTCCATCGGCAAGGAAGCCTTCAGCGCCTGCTATGCGCTCACAAGCATTACGATTCCCAAGGGTGTGAAAACGATTGGAAAGAGCACCTTCTGGTATTGTGACCACCTGCAAAGCGTGACACTGCCGAAGAGTCTGGAAAGTGTGGATGATAACGCGTTTGTCTATTGCAGCGCATTAACGGATGTGTTCTATGAGGGTACGGCTTCAGACTGGAATGCGGTTACGATAAGCAGCAGCGGTAACGACCCGCTGCTTGGCGCCACCATGCACTACGGCGCGACAGACTTTGCCGCCATTCGCTACAAGGTGCCGGCGTTTGCAGGCACAAGCACCACGCTCACCTTTAAGAGCGACACGATGACCATCACCGTTTCCGCGGCAGACGGCAACTTTGAGAAGGACAATGTGCAAAGCGGTGTTTACAAAGTCTATGCAAAGCAAAAGAACGCTTTGACAATTTACCTCGGTAAATACGATACCGCAAGCGGTGCTGTGACAAACACGGGTGCGATTACACTCCCGCTCGGTGATGTCAACAGCGATGATGTCATTGACTTTGCAGATACTTCGCGGCTGCTTTCCGCCGCCAACTACGGCAAGTACAATGCGAATATGGACTTGACCGGCGACGGCATGATTACGGTAGCTGATATTTCCACCGCCTTGCTGGCGGGGAATTACGGAATGAGTTCGGTGAAAGTTGTATAAGAAATTTTGTTAAGACAGGGAAACGTTTCCCTGTCTTAATTATTCTGTTTCAAGCGGAAGAACCGTCCCTGCACTTTTACAAGCGGGCGGATGGTATCCGCCCCTACAATGAGAAATGAGAAAAGAGGAATGAAAAATTGAGGTGACAACACAAAGTGTTGCAATTTAAAATGCGAAACGCAGTTTCGCCACCACAATTCAACATTCAACATTCAAAATTTTTTCAAATATCATACTTTTGGCTGATGTGCTTTTTCTTTTTTTATTGTATTATAATATTGGAATATTCTAAATTTTAGTATAAAACGCATATACAAACACGCTTTTGTATAGAGAAAGGAACATTTTAATGAAAAAGGCTTTATCTATTCTCTTAACAATTGTGATGCTCGTGAGCATCATTCCCGCCATTCCGCTTACGGCAAGTGCAGCGGATGTGAGCGGGCAGTGCGGCGAAAACGCAACCTTCACTATCGCCGGCAATACTTTAACCATTTCCGGCACGGGTGCGATGTACGATTACCTGATGAATCCGGCGGAATGGTTTTCTTACCGAGATCAAATTACCGCTATTGTCGTAGAAGAAGGTATCACCTCTATCGGTATAGAAGCCTTCAGTTCGCTGTATGTGCAGTCTGTTTCGATTGCCGACTCGGTCACCGAAATCGGTGCCAGTGCTTTTATCGGCTGTGATCCGCTGACAACTGTTACCATCGGTAGTGGTGTCACTGTAATTCAAAACGCTGCGTTTCAATATTGTACCGCTTTGGAAAATGTCTACTATACCGGCACACAGGAGACATGGGATGCCATTGAAATCGGTACGGTTAACGAGTGCCTGACCAAGCACATACCAATCATCATTCGCGGTGCCTGCGGCGATAATGCCGGGTTTGTATATAATCCCGACACCGGTGTGCTGACCATTTCCGGCACAGGTGCGATGTACGATTACCCGATGGAATTGCCGGCATGGTTCCATTACAAGGAACTTGGCGATATTGTCATAGAAGAAGGTATTACCTATATCGGTATTGATGCTTTCAGTTGTTTGAAAACCGTGCGCTCCGTTTCGATTGCCGACTCGGTTACTGAAATCAGTGCCAGTGCTTTTAACGACTGCCCGGCGTTGAACACCCTCACCATCGGCAGCGGTGTGCGCACCATCGGCAACTGTGCATTTCAGGAGTGTAACATCTTGAGAACGGTTGAATATACCGGCACGGACGATGCGTGGGATGAAATTGAAATCGGTACGCATAACGAGGGCCTGACCCGAATAATGCCTCAAAGCTCAAGCGGCACTTGCGGCGAAAATGCTGTGTATCGCTTCAATCCGCGCACTCGTGTGCTGACCATTTCCGGTACGGGTGCGATGTACGACTACCCGATGGAATTGCCGGAATATTCTGATTACAAAGACGGCATTAGCACTGTTGTGGTCAAAGATGGTATCACCACAATCGGTGGGGAAGCCTTTTGGGGTTTTGAGTATTTGCGCAGTGTCGAAATTGCCGATTCGGTTACCAATATCGGCTATGATGCTTTTAGAGAATGTCCGGATTTAGAGACCATTACCATCGGCAGTGGCGTGAGCGTGATTCAAAACTGTGCGTTTCAAGATTGCACTGCTTTAAAGGAAGTTAGATATACCGGCACACAGGAGACATGGGATGCAATAGAAATTGGTACGCATAACGAGTGCCTGACTAAGCTCAGACCAATCATCATTCGCGGCGCCTGCGGCGACAATGCCGTTTTTGCCTATCATCCCGACACCGGTGTGCTGACCATTTCCGGCACGGGTGCGATGTATGATTACCCCATGGAATGTCCCGCGTGGTTTAATTATGAGCAGCTTACCACGATTATCATAGAAGAAGGTATCACCTATATCGGTATCGATGCTTTCAGTTGCTTAAAAACCGTGCAGTCTGTTTCGATTGCCGACTCGGTCACCGAAATCGGTTACAGCTCTTTTTACGACTGCCCGGCGCTTGCCACCCTTACCATCGGCAGTGGTGTGAGCGTGATTCAAAACTGTGCGTTTCAAGATTGTACCGCTTTAGAAGAAGTCAAATACACCGGCTCGGACGATGCATGGGATGATATTGAAATCGGTACGTATAACGAGTGCCTGACTAACCTTAAGCCGCAAAGTGAGAGCGGTGCCTGCGGTGAGAATGCCGTGTATCGCTATAACCCGAGAACCGGTGTGCTGACCATCTACGGCAGCGGGAATATGGATGATTTTACATCTACCAATATGCCGTGGTATAACGATAAGGCGGATATCAAAGCCGTTGTGGTGGAAAACGGCATTACAGGCATCGGTGAAAATGCATTTTGGCAGTTTAAAAATATTGAGAGTGTCACACTTGGTGATACGCTGGAAAGCATCGGCAAATACGCCTTTAGCGGCTGTGAGAAAATTGAGAGCATTGATCTCCCGAACAGCCTTACAAGCATCGGCGGGCAGGCATTCGGCAATTGTGTAATCCTCGAAAGCATTGTGATTCCGAGCGGTGTCACAAGCCTTGCTACCAGCACTTTTGCCAGCTGCACAGCATTAACAACCGTGACGCTGCCGACCACACTCACAAAAATCGGTGCTGCTGCGTTCTTTCGCTGCTACAATCTGCAAACCGTAAATTATGCCGGGACGCAGGACGATTGGAACGCGGTTGAGATTTTAGACAGTAACGACCCGCTGCTCGCGGTCAAACCCCAAACGATTGACATCATTCGCACCGGTATGTGCGGCGAGAATGTCAGTTACATTTTAAATGAAACGACAGGGTTGCTGACTATCTCCGGTACGGGTGCAATGTATGATTATGATATGATGGAAAACCCGTCACCCTTTAATAACAACCCGAAAATTAAAGAAATTGTTGTAGAAAGCGGTGTGAGCACCATCGGCAACGATGCTTTTACACAGTTGAGAAATTTAAAAACAGTCAGCCTCCCCGGCACAGTGACAAGCCTCGGAGACGATGCGTTTTCCTTCTGTTTCGCACTTTCGGATATCAACATTCTCGAAAGTGTGCAGTCCATCGGCAGCTCCGCCTTCAGCGCCTGCTATGCGCTCACAAGCTTTACCGTTCCCAAGGGTGTAAAAACGCTTGGAAAGAGCACCTTCTGGTACTGTGACCACCTGCAAAGTGTTGCACTGCCCAAGAGCCTGGAAAGAGTGAGCGATAACGCCTTTGTGTATTGCACTGCGCTAACGGATGTATATTATGAGGGAAGTGAAATCGAGTGGAGCGATGTTACGCTCAGCACCACCGGGAATGACCCGCTTCTTGCCGCCACCATGCACTACGATGTGAGTAACTTTGCGGCTGTGCGCTACCGCGTGCCGATTTTAAGCGGTGTGAATACGCTGCTCACACTTAAGAGCGACAGGCAAACATTGGAAATTCCGGCAGAAAACGGGCGCTTTAGTAAAGATAATGTAGAGAGCGGCGTTTATAGAGTGTATGCAAAGCAAAAGAACTGCTTGAGCGTTTGCCTCGGCGAGTACGATACCGCAAGCGGTGCTGTTATCAACACCAATGTGATTGCCCTCCCGCTCGGCGATGTTAACGAGGATGATGTCATTGACTTTGCAGATATCTCAAGCTTACTTTCCTCTGCTAACTACGGCAAGGATAACAGAGAGATTGATTTGACCGGCGACGGCATGATTACGGTGGAGGATATTTCCACTACCTTGCTGGCTGGCAACTACGGCATGCAATCGGTGAAGATTGCATAAGAATAAATTATTTAAAAAACTCGTTTGCAAAAACGAGTTTTCAGCTTGTAGACAAAGTTATTTGTCTACAAGCTGGCAGAGGTTGAGAAAGTGAGCTAAAATTTGCCAATCGGTACGCTGAGGCGTATGTCGATACTCCAAGTGCCGATTGACAAAAACACAAAATCGCCGTATTTACGGCGATTTTCACCTTTCCTTTTTAAAAAGAAAAAAGATACTTCATTTCATCACTACAGTGTCAGTTTTCTTCGGATTATAACAAGACAATAATCATCGTGTGGTTTTAGCCACTTTGTCGACACTCTGAAAACTCGTTTGCAAAAACGAGTTTTTTATTTGCTGCGCTTATAGACAAAACACCCTATTTTTGATATGATGGAACAGGCACATTTGCCATTAAGGAGAATTATGGAATACGCACATACATTAGCAAAACTCTTTGAAATCAAAGAAACCTATGCACAAAATATCATTACACTGCTTGATGAGGGCAACACTATTCCATTTATTGCGCGCTACCGCAAGGAAATGCACGGTTCGATGGATGACCAACTGCTTCGCGCATTCAGCGAAAAGTTAGAGTACCTGCGCGGCTTGGATAAGCGCAGAGAAGAAATCCGCGAATTCATTCGCGCCCAAGAGCAGTTGACGGATGCTATCGGCGCGGCTCTTGATAAGGCACAGACACTCAGTGAATTGGAAGATATTTACCGCCCGTATAAACCCAAGCGCAAAACCAGGGCTTCGGTGGCAAAAGAGCGCGGTTTAGAGCCGCTTGCGTTGGCTATCCTGGAGCAGGAAAAGGGCTTTGTGCCTTTGGAGTATGCAGAACAGTTTGTCAGCGAAGAAAAAGAGGTTCCTACAGCGCAGGATGCTATTAACGGTGCAATGGATATTGTTGCCGAAATGCTCTCCGACAGTGCGGCTCTGCGCAAAAAGCTGAGAACCTTCTTGCGCAACAATGCTATGCTGCAGTCCGTTGCTGCCGATAAGGAGCAGGACAGTGTGTATACCAACTATTACGAATTTTGCGAACCGGTCAAAAGAATTGCCGGGCACCGCATTCTCGCCATCAATCGCGGGGAGAAAGAGGGCTTTTTGAAAGTCAGCTTAACTGCCGAGAGTGAGGCGCCGCTGCGCATGATTGTTTCTTCTGTTGATAAGCAAACCAATGCGCAGTGTTCGGAAATTCTGAGCGCTGCCGGCGAGGATGCCTATACAAGGCTGATTTTTCCCTCCATCGAACGCGAGTTGCGCACGGAGTTGACGGATACGGCAGCCGAAAACGCAATGAAGGTTTTTGCAACGAACCTCAAGCAGCTTTTGATGCAGCCACCGGTCAAGGGCAAAACGGTGCTTGGGCTCGACCCCGGCTACCGCACCGGGTGCAAGGTGGCAGTGGTGGATAATACCGGTAAAGTCTTGGATACAGTGGTGATTTACCCCACCCATTCGCAGGCAAAAATCCGGCAGTCCAAACAGATACTGCTCGCGCTGATTAAGAAACATAAGGTAGATATCATTGCCATAGGCAACGGCACGGCAAGCAAGGAAACGGAGATGTTTGCCGCCGATACCATCAAAGAAGCCGACCATACTGTCTATTATATGGTAGTCAGTGAAGCGGGTGCTTCTGTTTACTCCGCTTCCAAGTTAGCTGCCACAGAGTTGCCGGAATTGGATTTAACACTGCGCAGCGCTGTTTCGATTGCCAGGCGCTTGCAGGACCCGCTGGCGGAGCTTGTGAAGATTGAGCCGAAGGCAATCGGTGTCGGGCAATACCAGCACGATATGCCGCAAAAACGGCTCGGCGAGACACTTGACGGCGTGGTGGAAGATTGTGTTAACTCTGTCGGCGCGGATTTAAATACGGCATCTCCCGCACTGTTACTGCGTGTTGCAGGCTTAAATGCAAGCGTGTGCCAAAACATTGTCGCTTACAGGGAAGAAAACGGTGCCTTTACGGCGCGCACCCAGTTAAAGAAAGTGCCAAAACTCGGGCCGAAGGCGTATGAGCAGTGCGCAGGTTTTTTGCGCGTGCCCGAGAGCAGCAATCCTTTTGACAATACGGCGGTGCACCCCGAAAGCTACGCTGTCGCAAAGGAACTGTTGAAGCTTGTCGGCTACACGCATAGCGAGATAAAGTCCTCAAAGTTTGCTGACCTGCCCGAAAGGGTAGAGCGCTTTGGCGAGAAAAACCTTACCGAAAAGCTGGGCGTCGGTCTGCCGACACTTGATGATATTATCAAAGAGTTGGCAAAGCCCGGCAGAGACCCGCGCGATGAGCTGCCGCAGCCGGTGTTGCGCTCGGATGTGCTGGATATCAATGACCTCAAGGAAGGCATGGAACTGACCGGCACGGTGCGCAATGTCATTGACTTCGGCGCATTTGTGGACATCGGCGTGCATCAAGACGGGTTGGTGCATATCTCCCAAATTTGTGACAGGTACATTAAGCACCCTTCCGAAGTGCTCAAGGTGGGGGATATTGTGAAGGTGCGCATTCTTTCTATTGATGTCAAAAAGCAGAGAATTTCGCTGACAATGCGTATAAAATAAGTTAGAGAATTATATATTAAATAGAAAAAATGGTCGGGAAACCGACCATTTTTTCTTCTATTATGTTTTTTGTCTGCAGCACCTATCTTATGAACAAATTGTAAATAATTATATAACTCGTGTTAAAACTTATATAAATCTATTGACAAAAGTTTAGGAAGCACTATAATGGTATTATAGAAAAAAACGGTGTGCTCCAAGCCCGGCTTTTCAGCTGATATGTGCACACAACTACTGTAAAAAAACAGGAGGGTATTATGGCAAAGAAATTATATAGTTTAATGCTCAACGACCGAGTCGTTGCGGCAGTAGATAATGAGGCGCATCGCCTTGGCACCAATCGCTCGGCGCTCATAGACAGTGTTTTGGCAGAATACTTCGGTGTTCCCACCACGCAAAAAATGGTAAGCGATATTTTCAGAGAGATGGATGCACTTTTATCCGCCTCTACGGAGTTAATTCCATTTTTTGCACCGAATTCCGGCACGTTTTTTGTCAAATCCGCGTTAGCCTATAAATATCGCCCGACCTTGAAATACGAACTTGTTTTTGATACAAGCAACAGTAATAAGTTAGGGGATTTATCGGTCAATTTCCGCACGCAGTCGGGCGCACTCTTGCAACAATTAGAGCACTTTTTCCGCGTGTGGGCGCAGGTGGAAAGTGAAGTGTTGGAAGAGCATAATGTAAGTATCCAATACTCGCTGTTCCCGAACCGCTTTATGAGAAGCATCACGTTACCTGAAGGCAATGATTATGCGGCACCGCAAATTGCGGAAGCGGTCAGCGCCTATGTCAATTTGCTGGATGCTTCGCTAAAATCCTTTATCAATGCGCAAAAGGATGCGGCGGCGCTTAAAAGAGACTATGTAAACTACTTACAGAGCGCAAAGATTGTATTGTAAATGTTGAATTTTGAATGTTGAATGTTGAATTGAGGGCGGGGCACCCGCACCTATTGTAATAATTAGGAACGAGGAATATCGGCGCTATGCACCGGTCGATATGTGCTTAACACTCGATATACCGCAAGCGGTTCGATATATTGCTTACGGCAATTCGATATGTTGCGATGCAACAAGAGAGGGCGGGGCACCCGCACCTATTGTAATAATTAGGAACGAGGAATATCGGCGCTATGCACCGGTCGATATGTGCTTAGCACTCGATATACCGCAAGCGGTTCGATATATTGCTTACGGCAATTCGATATGTTGCGATGCAACAAGAGAGGGCGGGACACCCGCACCCATTGTACATTAGTTTTGAATGCTGAATGATGAATTGAGAGTAGCGATACCTATATCCGATTATAAGATTTCTCGACTACGCTCGAAATGACAGGGAGTATTGACTTTTTCAGTGGTTTCGAAATTCTCCGGCTTGCAAACCTCATGATGACTGCGATTATTCCTTATTCAGGTTCATTGTGCGCACAGCGCATAGTTGACAATAAATATGTAAAGTTTGACCGAGAGGTTGTGATAATATGAACACGCAAAAATTAACTCAAAAAATGATGGAAGCGCTGCAAACAGCGCAGGCAATGGCAGAAGAAAACGAGAACCAATCGCTTTCGGATGCACACTTACTCTATGCCCTCATTGACCAAAACGGCGGCTTAATCCCAGGCATTTTTTCCAAAATGGGTGTAGACAGCAACGCGCTCTTGGCAGGGCTCGACGGACTGATTGCCGCAGCACCGAAGGTGCACGGCGACAGCGCTGATATCTATGCTTCGCGCGAGGTTTCCAAAATGATGAGCACGGCAGAGCGCTTAGCTTCAAAATTGGGCGATAGCTATGTCTCGGTTGAGCACCTGATGTTGGCGGCGTTTTCCGATGCGACGCGCGAGGTTAAAGACCTGCTTTCTCGCTACGGTGTTACGAAAGGGAGCTTCACGCAAGCGCTCTCGAAAGTCAAAACGCGCGGTGTGACTTCGGATAATCCGGAAGACACGTTTGACGCCTTATCAAAATACGGCACAGACTTAGTCGAATGCGCCAAAAATAACGAAATGGACCCGGTCATCGGCAGAGATACGGAAATTCGCAATGTTATTCGCATTCTTTCAAGAAAAACGAAAAATAACCCTGTGCTCATCGGTGAACCCGGTGTGGGTAAAACCGCTATCGCCGAAGGCTTGGCACAGCGCATTGTCAGAGGCGATGTGCCGGAAGCTCTCAAAGATAAAACAGTATTTTCGCTGGATATGGGTGCGCTCATTGCCGGTGCAAAATATCGCGGCGAATTTGAAGAGAGGCTCAAAGCGGTACTCGAGGAAATCCGCGAGTCCGACGGCAGAATTCTGCTCTTTATCGATGAACTGCACACTATTGTGGGTGCCGGAAAAACAGAGGGCAGTATGGATGCCGGTAATCTCTTAAAACCGATGCTTGCGCGCGGCGAATTGCACTGTATCGGTGCAACAACACTCGATGAGTACCGCCAATATATTGAAAAGGATGCTGCCTTGGAGCGGCGCTTCCAGCCGGTTATGGTCGAAGAGCCGACTTTGGAAGACACCATTTCCATTCTCAGAGGACTCAAGGAGCGCTATGAGATTTTCCACGGCGTGCGTATTCACGACAATGCGCTTGTAGCGGCGGCAACGCTTTCCAACCGCTATATTACCGACCGTTTTCTGCCCGATAAGGCAATTGACTTGGTGGATGAAGCCTGCGCGATGATTCGCACCGAAATGGATTCCATGCCCGCAGAGCTTGATGATTTGCGCCGCAAGATTATGCAAATGGAAATTGAAGAAATGGCGCTCAAAAAGGAAACGGATGCGCTTTCCAAAGACCGCTATGCGGCACTGCAAAAAGAGCTTGCCGATGAAAAAGAAAAGTTTGAAGCGATGAAGGCGACCTGGCAGAGCGAAAAAGATGTGGTCGAGAATTTAAAGAGCATTAAAGAAAAGATTGACCAAACCAACGCAGAGATTGAGCAGGCGCAGTTAAATTATGAATATGAAACTGCCGCAAAGCTGCAATACTCGGTTTTGCCGGCGTTGGAAAAAGAGCTGCACGAAGCGGAGCAGCAAAGTGAGCAAAGCAAGCAAGCCAACACCTTGGTGCACGACACCGTGACAGAAAATGAGATTGCCTCGATTGTCGCGAAGTGGACAGGCATTCCGGTCACCAGATTAGTGGAGAGCGAGCGCCAAAAACTCTTGGAACTCTCAAGTGCCATTCATCAGCGCGTGGTCGGGCAGGATGAGGCGGTGAAGCTTGTCAGCGAAGCCATTCAGCGCGCCAGAGCCGGTATTTCCGACCCGAATAAGCCGATTGGTTCTTTCCTTTTCCTCGGCCCCACCGGTGTGGGTAAAACAGAGCTTGCCAAGAGCCTTGCGGAGTGCTTATTTGATAACGAGCGCAATTTGGTGCGCATCGATATGACCGAGTATATGGAGAAATTCTCCGTTTCGCGCCTGATTGGTGCGCCTCCCGGCTATGTCGGTTATGATGAGGGCGGGCAGCTGACGGAAGCCGTGCGCCGCAGCCCTTACAGTGTGGTGCTCTTTGATGAGATTGAAAAGGCACACCCCGATGTGTTCAATATCCTCTTGCAAATCCTTGACGACGGCAGAGTGACGGATTCGCAGGGTAGAGTGGTAGATTTTAAAAATACCATTATCATTTTGACCTCGAACATCGGCTCGCAAGAGTTGCTGGAAGGCATTGGCGAGGATGGCGAAATTGCCGAAGCGGCAAAAGAAAGTGTGTTTGCTTCCCTCAAGAGTTATTTCAGACCGGAGCTGCTTAACAGGCTCGATGAAATCATTCTCTTTAAACCGCTTACGCGCGAAAACCTCGATGGCATTATTGATATTATGATGCAGGAACTTGTGGAGCGCTTGAACGAAAAGGGGATTTCCTTAGAGATTACGCCGGCAGCCAAGAGTTTGGCAGTCGAGCGCGCCTATGACCCCGTTTACGGCGCAAGACCGCTCAAGAGGTACCTGCAATCAACAGCGCAGACACTGCTTGCCAAAGAAATCTTAAAAGGTGAAATCGGCATGGGCGACACTTTGGTCATTGATTGCAAAGACGATGAACTGGTGATTGCGCGCAAAGGGGAATAAAGACAACAAAAACAGGAAAATGCTTAGGCATTTCGGGTGACAAGTAAAAGTACTTGTCACCCTTTTTCTTTTATTAAATGTTATTAAGCGAGTCCCTTGATTTTCTTGCTATGTAATGCTATGATATGAGTAATAATCACCATTGCTGCTTTTTTGCTTTTTTTTGTAAAAAGGCAGCAATACAGTGAAATGTATTCTTGGAAAGAACAGGGCAAATGCATGATTATTTATTTTTCCGGCACGGGAAACAGCCGTTTTGTCGCCGAGCATATTGCTGCTGCGGTGGGTGACACAGTGTTTGATGTTGCCCCGGCAATGCGGGCAAAAAAAGGCGTTCATTTTAAAAAGAAGGGCACCTACATTTTTATCTCGCCGGTTTATGCCGCTGCGCCGCCGCTTGTTTTTATGAGTTTTTTGCGCCATTCCCGCTTTGAGGAGGGTTGCCGCGCTTATTTTGTAATGACTTGTGCGAGCGGTATGGGCGCTTCACCCGACTATTGTCAAAAAATCGCTATGGAAAAAGGCTTTTCTTATTGCGGAACGGCACAAATCGATATGCCGCAGAACTATATTGTTTACTTTAAAATTGGCACGCCGGCTGACAATCAGGCAAAGATAGCCGCGGCTCTGCCGGCGATAGATGCTGTTGCAGATGCGGTGCTTGCCGGTCGCGCACTGCCGCCATCCGGCACGAAAGGTTGGGAAAGCCGCTCAACGCCCCTTATCTTAAAACCCTATTATAAACTGATGATTCACGCAAAAGCATTTTGCGCTACGGATGCTTGCGTAGGCTGCGGGAAATGTGTGCAGCTTTGCCCGCTCGGCAATATTGCATTGCAAGGCAATCAACCGGTCTGGGGAGAGCGCTGTACCCACTGTATGGCGTGTATCAACCTTTGCCCGAAAGAGGCAGTTGAATACGGCAAACTGACACAGGGGAAGCCCCGTTATCACGGGCCGCATAGTGTGTGGAGAGAATAAGCCTTGCCGGCGGCAGGGAAGTAAAGCCGACAAAGAATAAAAATTAGGCTGATTTCCTCAATCAGGTGACAAGTGTAAATACTTGTCACTGTTTTTCTTTCATTTATATACTATTGCGTGAAAATATTACGCGTTATTAGCCGGATTACTTGATTTTCTCGCGCTGTAATGATATGATATGATATGAGTAATAATCACGATGCGATTTTTAAAAATAGCATTTAAAAATTTAAATCGTGATAAGCTTATCACACAAGTGTAAATATGCTGTCCTCCTAACGGGCAACTTTTCATTTTTTTAGGAGAGAAACAAATGAATGTATATGATTTTGACTGCACCATTTATTACACGGACTGTACGGTGGATTTTGCTTTTTGGTGTATGAAGCGCCACCCGAAATTAATTTTTACGCATTTATTCCCGACAATCAAAGCCTATATTATGACGAAAAAGGGTAAATTGCCGAACTACAAATTCCAGCGCAAGCTTTTCAGCTATTTGACTGAGGTAGATGATTTTGATACACAAATTGAGCGCTATTGGGATAAAAATGAAGGCAAGATTTCCGCCTGGTATTTGGCACAGAAAAGGGAGGATGATCTGATT
This sequence comes from Clostridia bacterium, assembly GCA_017432485.1. Taxonomy (GTDB): domain Bacteria; phylum Bacillota; class Clostridia; order Oscillospirales; family Acutalibacteraceae; genus RUG714. The sequence continues at coordinate 24,693 of JAFRJB010000043.1, read as the reverse complement.
ATCAGTGCTTCTCCCTCCTGCATTATTGCGCCCATAGCCAAGCGGCTGGGAATCAATTATGTGGCAACGGAATTTGACCGCGAGAGCGGTGTGTTTGTGCATAACCTGATGTATGCAAAAGAAAAAGCCCGGTATATTTTCGATAAAGGCTTTCCGAAGATTGATAATTTTTACTCCGATTCGCTTTCCGATACGCCGCTTGCATTATGTGCGGAAAAAGCCTATTTGGTAACCGACTCTGCAAGCAAAGTGAACGATTGGCCCGAAATGGATAAAGAAACTGTCGAAGAAGTTAAGAAAATGATTGATACGGGCTGGAGTGTTCATTTGGATTAGGGTAAAAATGCTCTCAGAGAGCAACATTTTAAAACAAAAAAATTGAACAGCCTTTTGTTCAATACAAATAGAGCAAATACATTAAAAAGGAGATCGAAACATGTTAGAAATCAAAAAAACCATCGAAGGCGAGAAAGCGTCTTTTGCCCTTTCGGGTAGAGTTGACTCTGTCACCGCACCCCAGCTGGAGCAGGCAGTCATGTCATCCATTAATGATGTCACGGAGATTACCTTGGATATGAAGGACCTTGACTACATTTCTTCTGCAGGCCTGAGAGTACTGCTCGCTGCACAAAAGCAGATGAACAATCAGGGCAAGATGACAATTTTGAATGTAAACGAAACTGTTATGGAAATTTTTGATGTTACCGGTTTTTCGGACATCCTGACGATAGAATAAGAGGTTGCAACTATGAAAACAATTATTGAACTTTTACAGCAATACACCGCCGAAAATCCCGGCGCAGCCATTCTGTTTGACGAAACCCATTCCAAGGGCATTACCTACGCGCAGTTAGATGATATGAGCGGCCGCGTATATGCTTACCTTAAGCAAAACGGCATTGGCCGCGAAGACTTTGTGCTCATCGATTTGCCGCGCGGCGTGATGCCGATTATTACGATGATCGGTGTTTGGAAAGCCGGCGCTGCATGGGCACTTGTAGAGGATACCTATGCGCCCGAGCGCATCAACTATATCCGCTCGGACTGCGGCTGCAAGCTGGAAATCAGTGCCGAGAATTGGGATGAGATTATGCGCATCGAGCCGCTCTCCGGCTTTGAAACACCTGATGCGCACGATGCTGCTTATGCAATTTATACTTCCGGTACCACAGGAAACCCGAAGGGTGTGTTGCATGAATACGGCAACCTGGAGCGCGCAATCGAATCCATCAAGGTCAACGGCGAAACACCGTTTGACAGCTCCGACCGCCTTGCGCTGCTCGCACCGCTTAATTTTGTCGCTTCCATCATCGTCATTTTGAAGGCACTGAGCATCCCCGGCGGCAAGACTTTTGTGGTCTCCTATGCCACCATCAAAAACACCGGCGCGCTTGCAAAGTTCTTCCTTACCAAGCGCATCACGATTACTTTCCTGACACCTTCTTATGTTCGCAAGCTGGGCGACAATACAGGTCCCTTCTTGAGAATGCTCTTTGTGGGCAGTGAACCTGCCAACAATTTGTACAATAAAAATGTCGATCTCATCAATATCTATGCAGCGAGCGAAAGCGGCTTTGCTGTCGGCGTATTTCAAATTGACCGCGCTTATGAGACTTGCCCCATCGGTAAGCCTGAGGTGGAAACGGAAATCCATCTTATCGGTGAAGACGGCAACGAGGTTGCCGATGGCGAGACCGGCGAGTTGTGCTTCAGAAACCCCTATGTGCGCGGCTACATCAACCTGCCCGAAGAGACCGAAAAAGCATTTGTTGACGGCATTTATCATACCAGTGACCTTGCCAAGAAAGATGAAAACGGCAATTACGTTTTACTCGGCCGCAGCGGCGATATGATTAAAATCAACGGCAACCGTATCGAGCCCGCCGAGATTGAGGCGGCGGTCAAGCAGGTTCTCGGTATCAGCTGGGCGGCTGCGCGCGGCTTTGAAGACGAGGGCAAAAGCTACCTGTGTGCCTACTATACCGACGATGTCGAAGTTGACAACGAGCAGATGCATGAAGAGCTGATGAAGCGCCTGCCTTACTATATGATTCCCGCTTACTATATCAAGATTGATAAAGTTCCGCTCAAGGCAAACGGCAAGCTCGACAGAAAAGCACTGCCCAAACCGGATGCGAGTGACTTTAAGAGTGATTATGTTGCGCCGACCAACGAGGTGGAAGAAAAGATTTGCCACGCAATGGAAAAGGTTCTCAAGCTCTCTCAGGTCGGCATCAATGACGATTTCTATGAGATGGGCGGCGACTCTCTGGGCTCCATTGAGCTTGTTACCGCAGCCGAACTGCCCGGCTTGAATGCTTCCGAGATATTCCGCGGCAGAACCCCTGCTAAGATTGCCGAGCTCTACGCGAAGGCACTTGAAGAAGACGACGGTATCAGCCCGGATGAAAAGAATGACGAGTCCCTCAAAGTACCGCATCCGCTGACAACCGAGCAGCTCTACATGGTTGACTATCAGCTCTATACGCCAAACTCCACGATGTACAACCTCTTCTCGATGATGCAGGTTGACACCGAAATGTTTGAAATGGATAAAATGGCGGAGGCTTTGAAGAAAGCGATTGCAAACCATCCCGCCCTGCTGACCACCTTCTCGTGGAATGAAGACGGTGAGCTCGTGCAGAAATATACACCCGAAAACCTGCCGGATATCCATGTCGAAAAACTCTCCGAGTTTGAGATGAAGTTTGTTAAGGATACGCTGGTCTATCCCTTCAAGATTGTCGGCGGCAAATTGTTCCGCTGCCGTGTATTCGAGACCGAAAAAGCAGGCTATGTTTTCTTCGATGTGCACCACTCTCTCTTTGACGGTACTTCTTTGAATGTATTCCTCGGCGATGTCGGTAATGCGTATATGGAAACGCAGATGGAAAAAGACTACTATTACCTGATGCTCCGCCGCCGTGAAGAAGCGGTCAATACCGAGTTCTATGAAGTGAGCAAAAAGTACTTTGAAGACAGATACGACAATATCGAGTGGTCCTGCTACCCCAAGACCGACCACGAGTCTCGCGACAATGAAATGGGCGAACTCTTCGGCGACCTCGGCATCGAGCAGCCTCAGTTGAAGGCAGTCGAGCGCGCTTACAAGATTAGCCGCAACGAATTCTTCATTACCGTAGCGGCGCTGGCAATCTCGGTCTACAATGAGGCGCCCGATATCAAGCTGTCGTGGATTTATAACGGCCGTGAAGATACAAAGATGCTCAGCTCTGTCGGTTTGATGTTCCGCGATTTACCGGTCGGTATCCGCTTTAATGACAGCGACACGCTGCGCAATGTTTTTGCCGATGTGCATGAGCAGGTGCAGAAGGGCATCGAGCACAGCTGTTATCCGTATGTTGAACTCAACGGCGGTGTCGGCGATGAGGCAGCGTACCTGCTCTACCAGCAGGATATCCGCGATATGGGCGGTCTTGAGAGTTTTAATATTAAGAGTATCGATGTGCGCCAAAATCAGGCGGCTTCTCAGACTATTTTGGACATTGAGGTTCTTGACGGTTCCGAAGGTCTCGAGCTGATGATTGACTTCGCCGCGAGCCGCTATGAAGAAGCGAGCATTGAGAAGTTTAAGGATATTTACGTGAAGATTGCACAAACCTTGGTAACCCATAATTCTCAGGCAGATGTTACTATCGGAGAAATTAAGGATAAGATTGCCGATAAGCAAAACTTCTTCACCATCTTTGCGAGCATTTTCAGAAAGAAACAATAATGATGTTAAAAAGCGAACAAAAACGCAATATAAAAGACATGATGGCGGCGCGATACGGTGAAAACAAGCGCTTGTCGGGTGATGTTGACCCGGCGCTTGCGGTCAAATGTATCAACGGAACATTTGTAGCCAAAGCCGAGGGAGATGTCAGCATCTTCCTTGGCATCCCTTTTGCGCAGCCTCCTGTAGGCGAGCGCAGATGGAAGCGCCCTTTGCCGGTACAGCCGGATGACGGTGTGTATGAGGCGTATTATAACGGTAAAACGCCCATCCAAAGCGAGTGGAAAACCGAACAGGCTTCCTATTATCCTCAGGGAGAGGACTGCCTGTATCTGAATATCTGGTGCAACCGTACCTGTGCCGACAGCAAAAAGCCGGTCATGGTATTTTTCCACGGCGGCTCCTACGGCTGGGGCGGTACCGCCGACCCGCTGTATGACGGGAAGAACTTCGTTTGTGCGCATCCCGATATTATTTTGGTCACCGTTGGCTATCGCACGGGTATGATGGGCTTTGTCGATTTTTCGGCGGTTGCGGGCGGTGAGAACTTTCCCGATGCGCCGAATCTCGGCATCCTCGACCAAATCGAAGCGCTCCGATGGGTAAAACAAAATATAGGCGGCTTTGCGGGTGATGCGGATAATATCACGATTTTTGGCGAATCCGCAGGCGGCGGCAGTGTATCGCTGTTGCCGATTATTCGTGAGGCGAAGGGACTGTTCCGGCGCGTGATTGCCGAGAGCGGCTCGGTCGCGCTGACCTTTTCCAAGGAAGAATGTGCGGATTTCACCGAACGACTGCTCAAGGAATCCGGCGCACGGAATATGGATGAACTGATGGCGCTCTCGGAGGATGAGCTCAAAGAAATCAATGAAGAGCTCAATCAGTACAATAACTTTCCGCAGCGCGATGGCAAGTTGATTCCTATCGACCCTTACACTTCATATATGGATGGCACGACTGTCGGCATCGATATGCTCATCGGTACCAATGCAAACGAGAGCAACTATTGGATTGGCGAGCTCGGCGGCATTATCCCGTACCGCTTCGGTGTTCCGATTAAATATGAGAACGATATACGCTTGCTCAGCCCTTCAGACAGAAAGCGTGTTAAGAAATTCATGTCCCTTTTTAAGGGTCATGAAATTTGGCGCTTGTCAGAGTTCTTTAATGAAATCAAGTTCCGCTTACCTGCAATCAGGCAGGCGGAAGGGCACACAAGAAACGGCGGCAAAGCCTATATGTATTATTGGACACAGCCGTCCTGCGTGCGCTTTCGCGGCGCATGCCATGCGGTAGAGCTTTCCTATGTGTTCCAAAATCCGGAAGAAACCATTTTTATCGGCAAACCCGCAGACCCTAAACTGACAAAGCAGGTCGGTGAAATGTGGGCAAACTTTGCGCGCACGGGAGACCCTTCCATACCCGGATTTGTTTGGCCGGCATATGATGAAAAGCAGAGATTGACCGCAATCATCAGCCTGTCACCTCACATAGAAAGCGATCCGCTTAAAGTACAGCGCAAATTGCTCAGCCCTATATTGCGCTACAAGATTAATCCTTCTTATGCGACAATGGATTATAACGTTCCCTTTGTGCGCAAAATGCTCGCTATCGCGGCGGGAAGCGCCGCTTGCGTTGCTGCGGCAGGGGTGCTGTTATGGAAAGAAACCAAGAAATAGCAAACAAATGAGTATATAAAAAGGTCGGTTTAAACCGACCTTTTTTGCAATACGGGTTGTAACTGTGATAGGGAGTATGTTATAATAAACAAATAAAACGAACCGGCATATCTATTATGTTTGTTTTAAAAAGCAGAGGAACAGATAATGGGACTGTTAATACTTATTTGCATACCGATTGCGGTAGGGGTATCTCTTTGCTGGTATTTGCCTTGTGTCAAAGCGCAGCCGAAGCCGCATGTGCTCAAAAAGAATGACTATTTAAAATTGATAGATATTGCCCACCGAGCGTCGGTGGGCTTTTTTAATATCAAAGAGCATTTGAAAAATCCTTGTAAAAGTGGTTTAATAAGAGTATATCAAGCAAAGCGCAGGTGAAAAGCGGATGAATGTATATGATTTTGACGGCACAATTTATTGTAAAAACAGCACGGTGGATTTTGCCTTTTGGTGTATGAACCGCCACCCGAGTTTGTACTTTACCTATTCTTTTAAGGTTCTCAAAGCATATATTCTCTATAAAAGGGGAGTCATTCCGAACCATAAATTCCTGCGCAGGCTGTTTAGTTTTTTGACCAAGGTGGATGACTTTGATGTGCAGATTGAGCGTTATTGGGATAAAAACGAGAGCAAGATATCCGCGTGGTATTTGGCGCAGAAAAGGGCGGATGACCTGATTATCAGCGCTTCACCCGCCTGCATTATTGCGCCCATCGCCAAGCGCCTCGGGGTTAACTTCGTGGCATCGGAGTATGACCGCGAGAGCGGCGTTTTTGTGCACAACCTGATGTACGCCAAAGAAAAAGCGCGGTATATTTATGATCAGGGTTTCCCGAAAATAGATAACTTTTACTCCGACTCCCTTTCCGATACACCGCTGGCACTTTGTGCGGAAAAAGCCTATTTGGTGACAGATTACGCGAGCACCGTGACCGACTGGCCGCCGCTGGATAAAGAAACAGTCGAAGAAGTCAGAAAAATGATTGATACGGGTTGGAATATTCACTTGGAATAGTCCACCTGCAGGAGAGCAATATGCTGTTTAAGCAATTAAAACAAAAAAGAGAAAAGCCGCTTCCCGTTTTTTTCGGTACAGATTGGTGGAGCGACTGCGACGATGTTGCCGCGCTCGATATTCTGCTCAAGGCGCAGTGCTTTGATTTGGTGGATATAAAAGCTGTCGGCATTAATAGTGTGATGCAGTACTCCGCACCGTCTTTACAGGCGGTGTGCGCGCAATACGGCTTGGGTGAGATTCCCATCGGTTTAGTTTCAAGTGCCCGGCGCAAGGGGATTTTGTGCCTGTACCAAAAAAAGCTTGCTGCATTTTGCCAAAGCGGCTTAACGAATGCCGACTGCCCCGAGGCGTATAAACTCTATCGCAGAGAACTTGCCGCGCTTTCCGAAAAAGCGGTGATTATAGATGTCGGTTTTCCCGGGCTGCTGATGGAATTGCTGCAATCCTCGCCGGATGAAATAAGCGATTTGAGCGGGGTAGAGCTTGTCAAAGAAAAAGTTGCCGCCGTCATTGTCATGGGCGGCTGCTGGGATAAGCCCGGCGGCAAAGAGTATAATTTCAGCGCCTACAAAGGCAACCGCACAGCCGCAGCGTACCTGTGCGACCATTGCCCGGTACCCTTAATATTCCTGGGCTATGAGGTTGGTAAAAATGTCATCACCGGCGGTAGGGCGGTGCCGGGGCTTACAGGAACAGCATATGCGGCGCACTTCAGCGGCAAGGGTAGACCTTCGTGGGACCCGATGGCGGCGCTGTTTGCCGTTATCGGCGATGCCGAAACAGCCGGATACCGACTTGTGCGCGGCAAAGCGGCGGTTGACCCCGCGAGCGGTAAAAACAGCTTTGTGTCCGATGAAAAAGGCAGTCACGCTTATTTGCTGAAGACCAAAGAGGATGATTTTTACAAAGAACAAATTGATGCCATACTGATGATGGAAATAGATAAAAAAGAGGGAAGAAATGCATAATTTTTTAAATTTCGGCTCGTTAAATTTAGACTACACCTACCGCGTGGAGCACTTTGTGCGCGCCGGGGAAACACTTGCGGCAAGTGAGCGCAAGACCTTTTGCGGCGGTAAGGGGTTAAACCAATCTATCGCGCTTGCCCATGCCGGCGGCGAGGTATATCACGCGGGCTGCATCGGCACCGACGGTGCGCCTTTGTTAGAAGCCTTGCAGCAAGCAGGTGTCAACACGGATTATGTGCGCACTGTAGAGAGCGAAGCGACCGGTCACGCCATCATTCAAAACACGGCAGACGGTGAAAACTGCATTTTGCTTTTCGGCGGTGCGAATCGATGCATCACAAAAGAGCAAATTGACAGTACGCTTGCGCACTTTGAAAGCGGCGATATGCTGGTACTGCAGAATGAAATGAATCACATTGACTATCTTATAAAAGCGGCAAAGCAAAAGGGCATGTGCATTGCCTTGACACCGGCACCGATGGAAGAGAGTGTCAAAGCATACCCGCTGGATGCGGTGGACTATATCCTGCTCAACGAAACCGAGGCAAAGGCACTCGTCGCTTCCGAAAGTGAGAGCAAAATGGGAGCAGAAGCTTTGGCGGATGCTTTGTGCGCCCGCTATAAGCATACGCACTTTGTGCTGACCTTAGGCGCTGCCGGCGCGATGTATATTTATAAAAATGAGCGCATTTTTCAAAGCGCCTTTCCTGCCACAGCGGTAGATACCACGGCAGCAGGGGATACCTTTGCGGGCTTTTTCCTGCAAAGCATAGCAGGTGGCGACTCTATCAAAGAAGCGCTGGCAACCGCCGCCAAAGCGGCAGCCGTTTGTGTCACGCGGCGCGGCGCTGCCCCTTCTATCCCGACAAGAGAAGAAATGAACAATTTAAAATAAAATGCCAGGTTTATTGTTTTGACTATTGCCTCTATTCGTGGTAGAATGAGGGTAGCAAAGAAATCAGTCTTACACGCTTATAGCGCATTTTTAAGGAGGGAACGAGATGGAAATAAAATTTTACCGCTGCGCGCATTGCGGGCAAATTGTGGCGATTGTTAAAGGCACGGGTGTGCCGATTATCTGCTGCGGTGAACCCATGCAGGAGATTATCCCCGGCACAACGGATGCTGCCGTGGAAAAGCATGTACCTGTGTATGAGGTTGAGGGCAACAAGGTGAAGGTGCGCGTCGGCTCTGTGGACCACCCCATGCTGCCGGAGCACTACATTGAATGGGTTTCCCTGAAAACCAAGTGCGGCAACCAGCGCAAGGCATTACAGCCGGGCGATGCACCGCAGGTTTGTTTTTCCATTTGCGATGGCGATGAGGTAGAGGCGGTTTACGCCTACTGTAATCTGCACTCGCTGTGGAAAGCGTAAGAGTGTCGATAAAGTGGCTAAAACCACACGATATTTTTTTGTTAAAGATATAGGAAAATTAACACTGTAGTGATGGAATGAATGCTTCATATATTTTGAAAAAACGAAAATGTGAAAATCGCCGATTTATTGTAAAATCGGCGATTTTGTGTTTTTGCCAGCCTCTGCTTGCGGTACTTATGTACAGCTCAGCGCAGAGGCTGACAAATTTTATCTCACTTTCTCGAGCCCTGTCATCTCTATAATTTTTTTTGACTATTTCCGATTTTAATGATACCATAGAAATAGCAAATACTCATTCTATCAAGTCTATTGAGAAGGAGAGTTGATGATGAAAAGTAAATTAATGAAAAAAGCGCTCGCTTGTTTACTGGCGGTAGTGATGGTGTGCACACTCTTTGTGCCCGGCACGGTGACAGCTTTTGCAAGCGGTACTGTTTTAAATGTGACAAGCGCGGCGGAGCTTGGCACAGCGCTCAACCAAAACGAAGAGGTAGATGCGATTCACATCACCGAGAGTTTTGCAATTTATGAAGATTTCAGTATTCTGTTTGATGCGATGCATCTTAATTACTATCACGATACCGTGATGACCATTGACGCCGGTGTGACGCTTACCATCGGCAATGGCGGTGTCATCGGCAGTATGTGGTCTTCCTACCAAGGCGACGGGGAAACCCCGCCTTTCCCGAACGGCAGTGTGGTCAACAACGGTACAATTATCGTGGAAGCAGGCGGTGCGACCGAAGCGGATTTTGATGTCAACAACGGCACTATTCTCGTTAAACGTGGCGGTTCTGCCGTTTGTTGCAATACAAACAACGGCACGGTGACAGTAGAAGCCGGCGGGCAATATGTCACCACACAAGGAGGCCAGGCGATCAATAACGGTCTTATTCAAATTCAAAGCGGTGCGGCGATGGAGTCGCGCATGGGCACGCCGATTGTTAATGCTGAGGGCGGCACGATTGAACTGAACGGTGAATTCAACTGCGGCTGTATCGGCGATGACGGCGCTGACGATTTCTGGTTCTCTAACGAAGGTACAGTTACCGGTAACGGTAACATTGTGCTGTATGAAGCGGCGCATGAATTTATGCCGGTTTCCGATATGGATGCGCTCATTGAAGCGATGATGGTGCAGTTAGGGCAAACTTCGCGCTTTGAAAATTGGGATGATGTCAATATCTATAAATTGGTGAGCGCCTCCGATTATATAACACTCAAAGAGGCACTGGCATTCAGGCGCACCGTGGCAGGCGAAGCGGTAGAAGGGAATATGGATACCATTGTCAAACTTTCCGCCGATATTGAAATACCTGCAAGTGAGCGCATTGAGGCGATGGCAAAACTCATTGTGTCGGAAGGCGTAAATGTGGCTATCAACAGCGGCGCAACTCTTTCCTGCGGTATAGATAATCGCGGCACAATCACTGTGTTGCCCGGCGGTAATCTTTTGACCACGCAAGGCGGCAATATCGAAAACTTTAATACCATCACGGTTGGCGAAGAAGCATTTATGAAGAGCCAAATGGGTGGCGAAATTATCAACCATAGCGGTGCAACACTGCTCATAGACGGTACCTGCTGCTGCGGCTGCATCGGCTTAGACGGCAACGATATCAGCTGGTTTAAGAATGAGGGAGACTGCTCCGGCGCGGGCACAATTTTACTCTACGAAGCAGCGCATGAATGGATGCCGATTGCCGATAAGGAGGCTTTAATCGCTAAGGTGCAGGCACAACTTAGCGGTGGCGCTGTGCCGATGGTTGTTGCGGAATTAGAGCATGAGTGGGGTCCTTGGGTAAAAACGAAAGATGCAACCTGCACACAGCCCGGCGAAGGCGCTTCGACCTGCGCGATTTGCGGCGAAACCATCACACAGGTATTCCCCGCGCTCGGGCATGAGTATAAGGCAACAAAAACAGTAGCGCCGACAGCGACTGCGCTCGGCTATACCATATACACCTGCGCCAGGCAGGATTGCGGCGACAGTTACAAAGCTGCCTACAAAGCGCCCACCGGCAAGCAGACACTCAAGTGCAAAGCAAGAACCAAGCAGGCGCAGACTATGACTTGGAACAGTGTCAAAAATGCGAGCGGCTACCAGGTACAGATTTCGACCAAAGACGGTAAGAAGTGGTCAACCTATGCGACACTCAAGGCAGGTGTAACAGCATACACTTTCAAGAATTTGGCAGCGGGTAATAACTACAAATTCCGTGTGCGCTTCTATATCAAAGCGACAGACGGTAAGTATTATTACAGCCCCTGGAGCGCCACGCTGAATTCGCCGACTTTGCCTGCCGGCACCAGTTTCAGTAAGGTGACAGGCACCAAGAGAGCTTTTACCGCGCAGTGGAAAAAGCAAACAAACGCGACCGGCTACCAAATTGAGTACAGCACCAAGTCGAACTTCTCCGGCTCGAAGAAAGTGACAGTAAGGAGTGTCAAAACGCTCAAAGCGACTGTCAAGAATCTCAGCGCTAAGAAAGTTTATTATGTCAGAGTAAGAACCTACAAGACAATCAGTAAGGTCCATTACTTCTCGACTTGGAGCAATGCAGTCAAAGTGAAAACAAAATAAGCGAAAGAGCGAGGTCGGCGACCTCGCTCTTTTCTTGTTTTGTCAGGCAACAGACGACCGGTAAACCGAACTCTCTATTCAATATTTATTGCATTAGTATGGAAAATATGATAATATATTACCATATATACAGTCCCTTGTTGAGAGCGAAAGGATGAAGACTATGAAAAAAACACTCAGTTTGATTTTGGCACTGTGTATTTTGATGAGCGCGGTTTCGGCGGGTTTTTCCGCTTTTGCCGAGCAGGGCACAATGTATGCCATTACTACGGATAGTTACACCGATGCCTATTGCAACGGCAATGTGGTAACAAGTGCCTGTGCACATGAGCGCATTACACCCTCCATTCGCTACAATTTCGGCGATTTGCCTGCCGGCAAGTATTTGACCGGTGAGTTTGAGATTACCACTGCAACCGGCACCATTGGTTTGGCGGATGACGGCAGTTTCCCAATGCCGGAGCAGGATGTGAGCATCAAGGCAGTGATTGCCGAAAAAACAACCCCAATGATAGTGCTTTGTGATACAAGAGGCATCACTGTCACCGCGCAGATTGCCGGTTTACTTGCTAATAGCGAGTGGGCTGTTCCAGGCGGATTAGCGGAAAACTGCCAACTTGATTTTAACCGCGACAATACGGTGGATGCCACCCTTACGGGTGCTGAGGATGCAAGCGGTAAAACCATATATACTTTGGCACCTGCCGCGCCGATTAGTGCTGCACTTGAGGGTGAATACAAAGCCGATTTCACTGACTGGGGTTATTTCTTTCCCTACAAAGCTCTTGTGGTAAAACTGGTCGATGGCACAAAAGTGGCTGATCTTCAGCCCGGTAAAACCTCTTATACAGGTTTTCTCAGCAAGAAACTGACCATTAGCGCAACGGTTCTCAATAAAATCGGTAAGCCGATGGCAAATAGACAAGCAGTCATTTATTTCTGTGGGAACAGATATTCGGTGAAATCCAACGCAAAAGGCGTTATCAGCTTTTCGATTCCTTTAAATAAAAAGCCGGGCAAGTATACTGCCAAGTTCAGCTGCGAGGGTATTTCCAAGGTTGTCAACATTACCATTAAGCCATGCGTTGCGATTAAAATCTTAACACCCAAAGATTTGGCGGTAGGAACAAACAATGCGTTCGTTCGCGTATCTTTTTACAGTAACTATGATAACGCAGCGGAAAAGAACCGAAATGTAAAATTTAAAATCAGCGGGAAAACATATACAGTTAAGACCGACCAAAACGGTGTTGCGCGCCTGTCACTCAAACATTTGAAAAAAGGCAGCTATAAACTGGTGTCTTACAGCCGGTACGGTGACACAAAAACAGATACGATAAAAATCGGCGTTCATCAAACTGCCCTTACTGCCGCCGGCAGGACTTATAAAGCAAGCACAAAAACCAAAAAGTATACGGCAACGCTCAAAGATAAAACCAATGGTTTCGTGATTAAAAACTACCCGGTGTATTTCAAAATTGCCGGTAAAACCTATAAAGTGAAAACAAATTCTCAAGGCAGGGCGACAGTCAAACTGCCGAAACTGAAAAAGGGAACGTACACTTTAAAGGTCTATTGCAAACAAAGTTCTGCTTATAAAGCCTGCAGCAAGTCGGTGAAGATAACGATTAAATAAGAAATATTGCGCTTGGGGCACCAAGCGCAATATTTTTTTTATAACAGTTTTCCTACAAACGAGTGAGCCTGTGTGTGCGCCTTTTTGGCTTGACTGATGTGAATGAATAATGTTATACTATAGCCGATTAGAAAAAAGAAATCGGATTACATATTCGAAAGCAAAATGGTTGATAAACAGTAAGGAAGCTATGAGTCAAACAGGTATGAATTTTACTGTGCCGTCATCTTTAAGCGGCGGCGAACAGGGTAGAGTATTTTATTTGGATTTTTTGCGCGTTTTTGCAACGTTGGCAGTTATTTTACTGCACCTGACGGTGGACACGCTGAAGTTTGCAAGTGTGCATTCGATTAGTTGGAATGCCATGAATATCATCAACAGCGCCACACGGTGGGCTGCACCGGTGTTCTTTATGATTAGCGGCACATTGTTTCTAAATAGAGAGTATACATTAAAAAATCTTTATTTGAAAAAAATCGGGAGGATTGTCACTTGTTTTATTTTTTGGTCGGCACTGTATGCGGGCTGGAATTATTGGCAAGGCACCTCGTTGAAAGAGACAGTCGCTACGTTTCTTCGCGGACCGGAGCATTTTTGGTTTTTATTTGCCATTGTGGGAATGTATGTATTTTTACCGCTGCTTAAAAAGATTGTGCAAAGTAAAACACTCACCGAATATTTTTTAATCATCACGTTTTCCTCTTCCGTCATTATCGGCGGTATTGTGCCGGTGGTTGGGCTTTTCTCCGATGGTATCGCAGACATTGTTTACGATTGGATGCGCTACAGCAATATGATTTGCGCTGTAACTTATGCCTCCTATTTTGTGCTCGGCGATTACCTGCACCGGACAGAGCTGAGTAAAAATCAGACCAAAGTTATCTATGCGGCAGGGATTGCAGGCTTTGTAATGAGCGTTGGGTTGACAGTGCTTTTTTCTTGGCATTACGGTGAGCTCAAGGAACAGTTTTATTCCTACTTTTCCGCGAATGTAGTGATGATGACACCGGCGGTATTTGTATTCGCTAAAAATCTGTACGCAGGCGGGAAAATACCGCTCAAACTGCAAGTGTTTTTTCAAAAGGTTTCCAAGTATTGCTTCGGGGTATTTTTGATTCATATGTTGCTGCTGCATATAGCCTATGACCTTTTCGGCAATGTGATCAGAAGTACTTCTGCGGTAATTACATTCCCGTTGCTGTTTATTGCGGTTACACTGGTTTCATTCATCGTATCGGTGGTGCTCAACAAGCTTCCATTTTTGAAAAAATATATTGTGTAGCGCGAAATTCCTTATTTGAAACAACAGTTTACAGCTGATACATATAACAAAAAGCAGGCTCACCTGCAAGCAAATGCCCCCATTTATTGCGCTATTGAAAAAGCTGCATTCTTTTAGTATACTGTAACTATACTTTATGGAAAGGATTACGATTATGAACACAAAACGTATGAAAATAATCTGCATTGTTGTCGGCGTTATTGCCATAGTATTTGGGGCGATTGCCATTTGGCAGGCGGTCTCGGCATCTAAGATCAAGAAAGATTATAAACTCTACCAAAATATCATTTCGCAAGAGGAAGTGGAGAAAACCTTGTTTGGGCAAGCGATTTCTCCTGAGCGCAACGGCGAATACCGCATTGGTGTGAAAACCGCTACGGATGGCGATTATCACGCTCAGTTGACCATTTATCAGGCAGTAGAAGGTCAGTATGAAACCGTATTCAGCTGTGATGCTTTAATCGGTAAAAACGGCCCCGGCAAGCAGTCGGAAGGCGACACCAAAACACCGCTTGGCACTTGGACCATCGGTGAAGCATACGGCATTGCCGATGACCCCGGCAGTTTGCTGCCCTACACTAAGATTACAGACGATATGTATTGGTGCGCAACAGGCTCCAACGGCAAGAAGTATAACACCCTGCTTTACAAGAGCCAAGACCCGAATAACGATTACTCCGAAGATGAGCACTTAATCGAATACCCCATTCGTTATAAGTATTTGCTTGACCTCGGCTACAATAAGGCGGGCGCGCCCTATGCGGGTAATGCCATTTTCCTGCACTGCTGGAAAGACCCGGATACACCGACCGGCGGCTGCGTTGCCATTTCCGAAGAAGATATGGTAACCGTATTAAAAACTGTCACACCCGGCACATCGGTGACAATCTATTAATCAAACATAAGCATAATCAAAGAACCGAGATAAAACATCTCGGTTCTTTTGTCATTTTGCCTATATTTATATATTAACTTTTATAATAATTGGTAAAAAATACTATAGTCCTATTGACAATAAAATAGGGGAATAGTATAATATTTTCATAATGGGTAACTTTGTTAATTAATTGCGAGAGGCAGTCACAAAAATGGTCAAAATTCTCAAAGAAAACAATACCTTATCATTATTACATAATGATAGTGTGATATACCGCATTGCCGAGGGAGAACCCTTC
The DNA here is from genome assembly GCA_017432485.1 of Clostridia bacterium. Taxonomy (GTDB): domain Bacteria; phylum Bacillota; class Clostridia; order Oscillospirales; family Acutalibacteraceae; genus RUG714. Next base: position 9,233 of record JAFRJB010000043.1, on the reverse strand, counting down.
TTCTATATCGGCATCGGCGATACCGATTACAAAATGAGCCGCGGCAGTTTTAAAATCTCCGAGAGCTTTCGCCACCGCGCTGTGGTGGTTGCCAAGCGCATTGAGCTCATTGACGGTGTGGCGACGATTTACGGCAATACCGGCCATGTTACAATCACCTGTGAACGCGACCGTTTCAAGTTTTCTCCTTACGGCTTTCGCAAATATAATCGCATGCTCGTGCGTATCCCCGCTGTGCGCGATGAGAGCGTTTACGGCGGCGGTGAGAACTTCACCGAGTTTAACCTGCGCGGCAAGCGCGTGAATGTATGGGTGGCTGAGCACATCAACGGTGCGCAAATCTCCAAGAAACTTGTTAAACAGGTTGTCGGTATCAGAAACAGCACTGTTAAGCAGCCGCTTGACAGATATGAAACCTACTATGCGCAGCCGACTTTTATCAGCGAGCGCAAATTCTACTACCACTCGTTGACCACAGCAAGAACTGTTTTTGACTTCGGTTACAGAAACGAGTGGCACATGGTCAAGACCGATGAAATCGCGCCGTTTTATATCGGCTTCGGCGAGAGCTTTGAGGCGCTGCTTGAAAACCTCAGTGAGGTAGTCGGCAGGCAGCCGGAACTGCCCGATTGGGTGTACGGTGGTCAAATCTTAGGCGTGCAGGGCGGCACGCGCACGATGCTTGAAAAGTTAGCCACCGCGCGCAAGGCGGGTATTCCCGTTTGCGGGTTGTGGATTCAAGACTGGGAAGGCAGGCGCGTGACCGCGGTCGGCAAGCAGCTTTACTGGAACTGGGAGTGGGACAGAGAGCTTTACCCCGGCTTAGATAAAGAAATTGTGCGCCTCAACGCGGAAGGTGTGAAGGTGCTCGGCTATATCAATCCGTTTTTAGCCGTGGAAAAGGCGCTCTACAAAGAAGCGAGTGCTAAGGGCTACTGTGTTAAAAACGCGGCAGGGGAAGATTATTATGTCACCATCACGACCTTCCCGGCGGCAATGATCGATTTGACCAATCCGGCGGCGTATGCGTGGATGAAAGAGATTATCAAAAAGAATATGATAGATTTCGGGCTTTCGGGCTGGATGGCAGACTTCGGCGAGTATTTACCGACCGATTGTGTGCTATACAGCGGCGAGAATCCCGAGCTGGTGCACAACACCTGGCCGGCGCGCTGGGCGCAGCTCAACCGTGAGGCGGTAGAGGAGAGCGGCAAGTTGGGCGAAATTATGTTCTTCACCCGTGCAGGCTTTAGTGCCACACCTAAGTATTCTACCATGATGTGGTGCGGCGATAATCATGTGGATTTTTCGATTGACTTCGGTTTGCCGAGTGTTATTCCCGCGATGCTCAATTTGAGCTGCTGCGGGTTCGGGCTTTCGCACTCCGATATCGGCGGTTACACATCTTTCTTTAATCTTAAGCGCAGCGAAGAACTGTATATGCGATGGTGTGAAATGAATGCGTTTACGCCGCTTATGCGCGGACACGAAGGTTTGAACCCCGACATCAACGCGCAGTTTGATGCGAGTGATACCGTGCTTGCGCACGGCGCAAAAATGACAGCGCTGCATATGGCGCTTGCGCCGTACCTCAAGCGACTGGTTGAAGAAAATGCGCAAAGAGGCATTCCCGCCATTCGCCCGCTGTTTTTCTACTACGATGAAGCGCAGGCATATGAAGAGGCTTACGAATACCTGCTGGGCAGAGATATTTTGGTTGCTCCCGTGTTGCGACAGGGCGCGCAGACAAGAACCGTCTATTTGCCGCAAGATAAGTGGATTCACCTTGAGAGCGGTAGAGAATACGGCGGCGGTACGGTAGAAGTGCCTGCACCGCTTGGCGAGATACCGGTGTTTGTGCGCAAAGAAGCGCAAGAAGTTCGGCAATTATTGAGCGCCGGCTGCTAACTACACAAATAATTGAAGATTTATATATGGAGGCAAAAGACATGAAGTATTTTTTAGACAGTGCTAAGATTGATGAAATCAGAGAAGCCTATGAAACCTTTGGGATTGACGGCGTAACCACCAACCCCAACCACATTATGAATTCGGGCAAACCGTTTTTGACCGTGTTGGGTGAATTGGCAGCGTTTGTCAAAGAAAAGGATATTGAGGGTTGGGAGAAGTTCCCGATTTCCGTGGAAATCAACCCGCACCTTGATGATGCTGACGAAATGGTGGCAATGGGCAAGAAAATCGCCGGCATGTGCCCCAACTTTGTGATTAAAATTCCCTGCACACAAGCGGGTATAACCGCTGCCAGAAAATTAGAGCAGGCAGGGGTTCGCACCAATGTAACATTGGTCTTTACGCCTTCGCAGGCGTTGCTGCCGGCAAAGAACGGCTCGCTCTTTGTTTCGCCCTTTATCGGTTGGAAAGAGAGCAGCGGTGAGAGTTGTGAGCAGTACATTCAGGATATTGTGGACATCTACGGCAACTACGGTTACTTGGGTAAAACCGAGATTATCTGCGCGGCTGTCAGAACCGGCAAGCAGATTGCCGACTGCGCCGTTGCCGGTGCGGACATTGTGACCGCCGGTTTACAGGTGTTTAAAGACAGTTTCTACCACCCCTTTACCGATTACGGTTTGGCGAAATTCCAAGGGGCTTGGGATAAGACGATTACAGAATAAGCCTCGATGGCTTATTCTGTAATGAAGAATGAATAGTGAATAATGAATAATTAAGGGCGACACATTCGCACTTGATTGAAAAGGAAAAACTACTATGAAAATTGGATTTATCGGGCTTGGCATTATGGGCGAAAGCATGTGTGCCAATATTGTTAAAAAACATAATGATACGGTCTACTGTTCCGACATTAACCGCGCAAAGGTTGCGGAGTTGGAAGCACTCGGTGCTGTCGCTTGTGCCGACAATAAAGAAGTGGCGCAAAAAAGCGATGTGATTATTTCCATGGTGCCGAAGTCGGAGCATGTGAAAGCGATTTACGAAGAAATTTTGCCTTTCGTTGACAGTAGCAAAATCTGCATTGATATGAGCACGATTGACCCCTCGGTTTCGGTTGAAGTGGCGCAGCAGGTCAAAGCCAAGGGCGCACAGTTTGCCGATGCCCCCGTGGTCAAGAGCAAGCCGGCGGCAATCGCGGGCGAGCTGGGCATTTTGGTCGGCTGCGATGCAGAGCTGTTTGAAACCATCAAACCCATTCTTGCGTATATGGGTTGCAATATCATCCGTATGGGCGACAACGGCAAGGGCTTGGTGATGAAAATCTGCCACAACACGCTGACAGCGCAGATTCAAAACGGTGTAAATGAAACCATGCTCCTGGCACAAAAAATGGGTGTTTCTCCCGAGGATTACCACACCGCTATTTCCTACGGCGGCGGTCAAAATTTTTATTTAGACGGGCAGTGGAAAAACCTGGCAGACGAGAATTGGGCTACCGCTTTTTCTCTGCAAAATGAGTTTAAAGACCTCGGTATTTGCAAGAGGCTTTCGCAGCAGGCAGACTTCGAAATGCCCGGCTTGGAAAACGCCATGCGCGTCTACCAAAAAGGGATGGATGCCGGTATCGGCACCGAGGACTGGCGCGCCACTTACAAAGTAGTCAGAGGTGACTATGATGCTTGAGCATTTAAATCGGGTCAATGATATGAAGATTTATTCTATCTTTGAACCTGAATTTGAAACTTTCGGCAGAGTGGTGAAAGATTACGATTTTACGCCGCTTGCCGACTACTTGACAAACCAAACACCAATGCCTGAGAGCGGTAATATTTATGTACCTTCCGACAAAGGATTGGAAAGTTTTGAACTCTTTACAACGCTGCAAAATGAGTTTTTCGGCGGGCTACCGATTCAAATCGGCTACTGCAACGGGAGAAATACCACTTACAACGGTATGGAGTACCATAAAAGCAGTGAGATAAGCGTGGCGGTGACAGATTTTTGCGTGGTGCTCGGGCATGTGTGGCAAATTAAAGACAATAAGTTCTATGTCGGCGATGAAACGGCGTTTTACGTGCCGGCGGGAACAGCATATGAAATGTACCAGACTACCTTGCACCTTTCTCCCTGTACCGTCAGCGATGAAGGCTTTCGCAACATTGTGGTATTGCCAAAGGGCACCAATACACCGCTGAGTGAAAAACCTGCCGCAGCTGTCGGCGAAGCGGCACTGCTGCTGCAAAAAAATAAATGGGTACTCTCTCACCCCGAGCGCGAACCGCTGATGAAGCAAGGCGCTGTTCCCGGACTCATCGGGGAAAATAAAGAAATTAAGTATTAATTGATAATGCAGAATGCGGAGTTTGGAATTCGGAATTCGGAATTAAAATGGAGGGACACCCTCACCCGTTCCGCTACGCTCTATTATTTAAAGGAAGAAAAAAATGGAACTTGCATATTTACCGATTGGTGTGCCGACCTTTCACTTGGAAAGTGCCGGCAAGGAGTTTGAAAAATCGGTGAAACTTTTAAAAGAAATTGACCCGACAGTCAAAGTGCCGGCAGAAATGCTCTTGAGCATTGAGAAACTGCATAATTTTATGGATACTTTGCACCCCGATTTGGTGGTGGTGCAAAATATCACCTTTGCCAACGGCGCGTATATAACCGAAATTCTCAGAGCATTCGATTGCCCGGTGATGCTGTGGACATTGCGCGAACCGGTCTTTGACGGCGGCAGACTGCGCCTGAATTCTCTGACCGGTGCCTACTCGGCGGCAAATATGCTTGCGAGTTTCGGCAGAGCCTTCGGCTATGTGTTCGGTGCGCCCGAAGAGCCGCAGGTCAAAGAGAAAATTGCCGCTTTTGCGCACGCTGTAGAGCTTAAAAAAGCGCTGCGTTCCCTCAACCTCTTGCAGGTGGGGCATACCCCGCAGGGCTTCGGCTTCGGCAGAGGGATGGATGCGGAGTTGGCTGCCGTTTTCGGCACCAATCTTATTTCGATAGAAGCGCGAGAACTCATTAACATCGCAAAGTCCTATACTGACGAAGAAGTGAAAGACTACATAGAAGCTGCTGCCTCTAAAATGGTGGCGCTTGATAGCATTCCGCAAAAGAATGTTACGGACTTTGCAAAGCTTTACAAAGCCTATGACAATTTTGTTAAAGACAACAACATCGGTGCGCTTTCGAGCCGCTGCTGGCCCGATTTCTTTACAGAATTCGGCACCCCGGTGTGCGCGGTGCTGGCAATGCTCAATGACTTGGGTGTGCCCGCTTCCTGCGAAGCGGATACTTACGGTGCGCTCTCAATGTTTGTCTGCGCCCAGTTAACCGGCAAAGCCGCCTTTTTCGGCGACCCGGTTTCGATGGATGAAACGGAAGACACCATCACTTTCTGGCATTGCGGTATGGCACCCTGCTCTCTTGCGCGCGAGGATACCGGCGCAGTGACAGGCGTGCACTGTAATCGAAAAATCGGACCGACCTTGGAATTCGGCTGTAAAGCGGAGGCCAAGGCGACCATTTTCCGTATCGGCAAGGATGCTGCGGGTAAATTCCGCTTCTTCATTGCCGGCGGGGAAGTGCTCGACAAGCCCAAGCAGTTTTCCGGCACCAGTTTGGTAGTGAAAACGAAAGCAAAGAGCGAAGACATTATCTATCGCTCGGTTAAAGCCGGTTGGGAACCGCATTTTGCGGTAGCCATGGGCGATATTGAAAGTGAATTGGAAGCGCTTGCACAGTTACTGAATATCGAGGTGGAAAAATACTAAATGCCAAAGTTACTCCTGTTTTATTTAGTTGTTTTTCTTTCCAACATTGTGCAGTGCATTACCGGCTTTGCCGGAACTGTGCTGGCAATGCCGTTTTCGCTGATGTTAGTCGGTTATGCCACTGCCAAACCGATTCTCAATATTTTAGGCATCGCCGCTTCGATTGGCGTGGTGCTCGGTCATTATAAAGATATTGATAAAAGCGAGTTTTTCAAAATTGTAGTGGTGATGAGCATCGGTATCGGCGGAGGGATGTTTATTTCGCCGCACATCACGGCAAACCCGGATTGGATTGAAAAGATTTTGGGCGCAGTCGTTATCGTTTTTGCTCTCTATAATGCCTATTTGTTTTTTAAGAAAAAGGAACGAGAGCCGAATAAAGTGCTTTCCTATATTTTACTCATCGGCGCAGGGCTTATTCACGGGTTGTTTGTATGCGGCGGTCCGCTGTTGGTGACCTACGCTTCGACTAAGATTAAAGACACGCGGCAGTTTCGCGCAACGATTTCCGCGGTATGGATTGTGCTCAATTCCATCATTATGGTCATTGATATTAAGGACGGCTACCTTACGCCGCAAATCATTCCAAATTTGACCGTGTGCATGGTATTGCTTTTCGTAGCGTTGATTGTGGGTGAAAAACTTGCCAGGAAACTAAGTAAAAATGCATTTATGATACTCAGCTATATTTTAATGTTTGATAGCGGAATATCTTTATTGGTAGATTTTTAAATTCTAATATAAAGGGGTGTAAAACAATGTCACAACAGGGTATTAATCCGAAACAGATTAAGTCTTACAACGATACGGCGCTACTATACCTGCTTTCCGCGGAGGGCAAACTTTCGAGAAAAGCGATTTCGGCAAAACTTGGTTTGACAGCCGCCGCGGTATCGAAGATTACCAAGCGCTTGATTGACAGCGATAAAATTGAGGAATTGGGCGTTTCGGAGCAAGATAGCGACAGAGTGGGCAGAAAAGAAGTGCTGCTCTCTCTCAAGAGTACCGACAAATTCAGCCTGTGCATTACGGCAGAGTTGGATACGGTGACTTATTCGCTTTGCGATGTGGGCGGCAAACTCATTAAGAGCATTGCTTACGATTTCTTTGATGAGTGCGAACTGATTGTCGAGAAAGCAAAGGAGTTTTTGGCAACCTGCGAAAAAGAAAAAGAGCGCATTATCGGCATCGGTTTATGTGTAGTCGGCTCTGTGAAGAAAGATGCTTTCGGTGTGTGGGACAATGAAAATCTTGTCGCCATGCTCGAGACCGAATTGGGCTTGCCGGTTGCTATTCAAAACAATGTAAAGGCATATGCCTTGGCAGAACTGATTTACGGTGATGTGACGGATGCACCTTCCGTATTATTTTTCAAGTGGGGGAGCGGTATCGGCTCGGCAGTAGCCGCAAGCGGTAAGCTGCTATTAGATTCGGATTACTCTTTAACCGAAATCGGTCACTATATCGTTGACCCTGCCGGTGAACACTGCCGTTGCGGCAGATACGGTTGCCTGGAAACCATCGCTTCCGCGCGCAAACTGACACTGGAAACCGGCGGACTGAGTTTGGAGGAAATTGTTGCAAGTGAGGATGAAAGAGTCATTCATCTGCTTGACCAAAAGATTGATATTGTTGCTTTGGCACTGACCAATACGGCGACCATTCTCAACGCACACCAAATTGTGCTGTTCGGTAAGATATTTGAAAATAACCGCATTGTCGAAAAGCTTGCGCGCCAATGTGCCCGCTATAATAATAACTTTAAACACAACAAAATTGTGCGCGGCGACTTGAGCGACAAGAGCGCCTATATCGGTGCCGCTGCCGTGAGCGCGCAGCAGTTCTTCTTTACCGAGCAAGAATAACCTTATTAAGGAAAGGGAAATATCCAATGGCAACAAACGCGTTAACGCACGGCATTACGCTCAAAGATAAAATCGGTTATGCCATGGGCGATATGGGCGGTCTGCTGACCTTCTCGCTCATCGGTGCGTTTCAAAATAAGTTCTATACCGATGCGCTCGGTATCAGCCCGGGCAAAATCGTTGTTTTAATCCTCATCGCGCGCATTTGGGATGCGATAAATGACCCGCTGTGGGGCGCATTTATCCAATCGCGCAAACCGCGCCCGCAAGGGCAATTCCGCCCTTGGATTTTGGGCTTTTCCATTCCGCTGGCAGTGTGTGCGGCGCTGATGTTTTTGAAAATACCGGGGCTGACACACACGCAGTATTTGATTTATGCGTATGTCACTTACATCATGTACGGTATGATGTATACGGCAGTTAACATTCCTTACGGCTCGCTTGCAAGCGTGGTGACCGATGATGAGTTGGAGCGTTCCTCGCTCTCCATGTGGCGCTCTATCGGTGCAGGCGTGGGTGGCTTGCCCGGCACGATTATTCTGCCGATGATTGTTTACACCGTTACCGGTAAATACGCAAACGGCACAAACATTCAGGCACTCGATGAAAGGAAGCTGTTCTGGTGTGTGGTGGTGTTGGCAGCGCTTTCCGTACTCGTTTATTTCGGGCACTATAAGTTAACAAAAGAGCGTATCCCGCCACAGAAAAAGCAAAAAGATAAGAATTACAACGCAGTGGCAACACTCAAGGCTCTGGTCAAAAACCGCGCCTTTGTGATGATTTGCCTTGCTTCCATGCTCTTAATTGCGTTCCAATTCTATTATCAATCCACCTTTACGTATCTCTTTACTGACTACTTCGGCAAACCAGGAATGTATGCCTTTGTGACCATTTGTACCTATTTGCCGATGGCAATCTTCATTCCGGTGATGAATAAACTTATTAAGAAGTTCGGCAAGAAAGAGCTCTGTGCAGTCGGTATGGCATTTGCCGCTGTTTCAAGCCTCATTCTCTTTGTTTTGAGAGGTACGTCACTTTCGCACAATGTGTATGTTTTCCTGGCGTTTACCTTCTTCTCCGGCTTGGGGCAGACCTTCCTGGTGCTCGAGGTGTGGGCGCTGGTAATGGATGTTATCGATTACCACGAGGTGCGCACCGGTAAGCGCGAAGAGGGTATGGCGTATGCATTCTTCTCCTTTACCAGAAAATTAGGGCAGACCTTGGCAGGCGTGGGCTTAAATGTGCTGCTTGCCGCCATTCACTACGATGGCGAGCTTTCCAAACAGGGCATTGCTCTGGGCGATGATGTGCTCAGTAAACTCTATGATATATCGACTTTGATTCCGGCAATTATGCTTGCATTAATGGCAGTGATTTTGTTCTTCGGTTATAATCTCTCGAAGAAGAAACTTGCCGAAATGCACGCCCGGTTGGATGAAATGAGAGCAAGCGAATAAAAAAGCGCCGCAAGGCGCTTTTTTATTCGCCAAATAAGGATTTGTCGCGCTGTCGCTCAGCAGTCGGCAGCCGGCAGTCGTCAGCCAGCCGAGGGCGGGACTCCTGACGGGAGCCCGTACCCTCTGTCGCCTATGGCGACATCTCCCTGCACTGCAGGGAGTCACCCGCACCCGATTTAAATGCGTTGCGTAGCAACGCCACCATTCGCTAACTGCTGACCGCT
>JAFRJB010000042.1 GCA_017432485.1 Clostridia bacterium | reverse complement strand
TCAATGCACACGAGCACTGTCAGCACCAGAGAGGTGACGTCGCAAAACGCTTCACTGAAAAGCCCGGTGCAGAAAGAGCCGAGAAACAAAAAGAGAAACAGTGCGTTCTTGAGCGGAAATTGTTTTTGAAAAAAATGTTTTATCATAGTCAGCCGAAGAAATACTTTTTATTTCTCCCCATCGGTAGTTTCACTTCTTGCGTTAAGAATATAGGCGTGCACTTTCTCTGCCAATTCGCCGTGCAGTTTATATTTTTTGGTAAACACAATTAGTGACAGTAACATCAGAAGCGGCGGAATCGCAAACGCGATAATGCCGATAGCGGTTTTGGTGGTTGCATTAATGGTTTTGGTGGCAGAAGTAATCTGCGCGTTGTAGTTGACAATCCCCAAACCGCCAAAGAGGATAATCGTCTGAATGGTATACGCCATCTTCTGCAAGAAGCCCTTCATCGAGAAGGTGACGGATTCATTGCGCTCGCCGTTTTTGTACTCGCCGTAGTCGACAATATCTGCCAAGAAAATGGTCTGCGAAACAAACATCGAGGCAATACCGGTCGAAGCGAAAACATAGGAAATATCGAGCAAAATCGGAATTTTGAGAATAGGCCCTGTCACATACATCAGCACATAGCCGATCATCGTCATAATCAGCGAAATTTGGTAAATGCGCTTTTTGTCAAACCACTTCGAGAGAATGGGAATGACAAGCAAACCGAGAACAGAGCCGACCGCACCGATGGTTTGGAACAACGACTGCGCTTTGGGCTGCCCGAGCACATCCGAGAAATAGTACACCGCCGTACCGCTTGTTAAGTACCAGCCGGCGTTGGAAAGCATCGCCACGACCATAAACACAATAAGCTGGTCGTTGGTTTTGAGCACTTGAAAAATCTTTTTAAACGAGAATTTTTTCTTCTCGCCGTAGACGACATTTTTTTCTTTAGTGGAAATAACGCAGATGAAACTAAAGAGCACAAGCGCAACCGCACAAATGGCTGCCCAGCGGGAAAAACCGTTGGCGGAATAGCCTTTGTCGGTCTTCTGCATACCGGTCGAAAGCAGCGGCAGCACAATGGGAGTAGCAATGGTGATTAAGCCCTGCCCGAAGCCGGAGAAGGTGCGCGCCACGGTGGAGACCATGTTCCTGTCTTTCGGGTCGGAGGTGAAGGAAGGCACCATGCTCCAATACGGAATATCCGCCATCGTGTTGGTCATACCCCATAAAATATACATCACGCCGATGTAGATATACAGCTTCATACCGCTCATGCCGAACGAAGTAAAGAGCAAAAACAGCACCACCGCGTTGGAGGCGGCGCCGATTAATATCCACGGGCGGTATTTACCGAAGCGGGTTTTGGTGTTGTCGACAATCGTGCCCATGAGCGGGTCGTTAATGCCGTCCCAAATTCTGGCGATGGGGGTTAACAAAAGCAGAAAGCCTGCCTTTAAGCCGAGCACACTCGACAGGTAGTAGCTTAAGAAAGAGTAGAACATACCATAGCTGATGTCGAGCCCGATGGCACCCACACCGTAGAATATCTTCTCTCTCCAAGTGGTTTTATAATCGTTCATAGTTTCCGTTTATCCTTCTGTAGCCTGTTACCTGTAGCCTGTTGCCTGAAAGCAATAGAAGGCCTACCCTTCTATTGCTTTCTTGATGGCATCGGCAACCGATTTCTTGGTTTCTTCACTGGCTTTGCCGCTCTTGTTGGCGGCTTTAAGCACCCATATGCCGAGCTTGGATTTGGACTCCATATAAGAAGTAACATCCACCTGTGTGCCTTCTTCCGCTTCGGAGAAGATCAAGGTCATTTTGGTAATCTCGGTCGGATGGTTGGGGTTTTCGGTGTTAAAAACCATGATTTTCTTGTCTTCATCAAAGGTAACTTTGATGATGTTAAAGGTGCCGTCGCCGAGTTTTTCTTTCCACTCGGTGTCGGAAACATCAATAATCGTGGTTTTTTGAGTGCGGTTGGAATTGGTGCCGTCAAAATCCAAGTCGCGGGGTTTGTGGCACACTTCCCACACTTTGTCGAGTTCATAAGGCACGGTGGTGCTGGCTGTAAATGTGTATTCCATATCTGTCTCCTGAATATATTAAAATAATTATATTTATTGTATCAGTATTTGAGCTTTTTTTCAAGTTGCGGCAGCGCCGCATCAAAGCAGAAGCATTTATTGAGTACTTTTCCGAAAAGGTTAATTAAAACGGCATTGAATACCGTGCACGCAATGGTACCGATGCCGATGCAGTCGGTAAAGCGCACATCTTCAAAGCGTTGAGAAACAATAATCGCGAGTATTATCGCAATCGCTAAAGATGAAAAATCGTAAATATACTTAAACTTTTCCGCTTTCCAATCTATCGCTTTTGCCACCTGCGCCACAAACAATTCGTACACCTGTTGCGGCAGGTAGGTTCTGAAAAACAGCGCCACGGCAAGCGAACACAGCACAATGCCCGCCGCCAAAGCAGCAATTCTGCCCGGGAGTGTGGCAAAGGGCTCGCCTCCGCCGAAAATGAGAAGCCATAAATCGAGCATATAGCCGTAAATAACCGCAGTCAAAAAGGAAAGCAGGTAGCGCCAATTAAATTTGCGGACAATCAGGCACATCAGCGCCAGCAAAACGCCTTGCAAAACATATTCACTTGTGCCGAAACTGTACCAGGGAAAAAAGTGGTGCACCGCCAGGTGAATGGTGTAGGCAGGAGCTACGACCATCGAGACTCCGAAGCCGGCTTTCGTGGTTAAACACACCGCCAGGGAAATGAGCACCATCGCAAACACCCAGGCAAGCTCATTAAAGTGTTGTACTTTCTTCATATAATCCCCCAATATAATTTATTTTTATTTTATACCATTTATAATATTTTTTCAATCACTTGAAAGACTTTTTTTATTATGGTAAAATGGATATGATTATGTACAAAATTTTGTAATAATATGAGGTGTCATCATGGATACGACATTGAAAAACGATATCGAATACCTGAAACTGCTCTCTAAGCAGTACCCGAACACCGACCGCGTGTGCAACGAGATTATCGACTTGCGCGCCACGCTCTCGCTGCCCAAGGGTACGGAGCACTTTGTTTCGGATATTCACGGCGAGTTTGATGCATTTCACCATGTGATTAAAAACGCTTCGGGCGTTATTAAGAGCACGATTGAAGACTGCTTCGGCAACAACATGCGCGAAAGCAGCAAAAAGAAGTTGGCTACTCTCATCTACTACCCGACCGAGAAGTTAGCTATCATCAAAGAAAACGAGCCGGATATTGACGATTGGTACAAAACCACCTTAATTCGCCTCAAACAGGTCTGCAAGGCGGTCTTTGCCAAATATAAGCGCACCGAAGTCAGAGCGGCAATGCCCGCGGACTTGGCATATATTCTCGAAGAATTCTTAAACGAAAGCGACACCAGAGAAGCCAAAAAGAGCTACTACAATGAACTCATTGACTCCATCATCGGCTTGGGGCAGGCAGACCGCTTCATCACAGAGCTGTGTTACTTAATTCAGCGCTTTGCGATTGCGCACCTGCATGTGATCGGCGATATTTACGACAGAGGCCCCGATGCCGTGCAGATTATGGACATGCTCATGAACTACCACTCGGTAGACATTCAGTGGGGCAACCACGATATGAGCTGGATTGGCGCGGCTTCCGGCTGTGAAGCGCTTATCTGTAATGTTATTCGCTTCCAGGCGCGCTACGGCAACCTCGCCACACTCGAGGAAGATTACGGCATCAACCTTGTGCCGCTGGCAACCTTTGCGATGAAAACCTATGCCGACGACCCCTGCGAGCAGTTTATGCCAAAGCTCATGGAAGGCGCCCCGCCTGCGGGCGAAAGCAGCGCGCTCATTGCCAAGATGCACAAGGCGATTGCGATTATGCAGTTTAAATATGAGGCAGAGATTATCAAGCGCCACCCCGAATTTAAGATGGACAGCCGCTTGATTTTAGACACGCTCGATTTGGAAAACGGCACTTTCATTGCCGAGGGCAATGAGTACAGACTCAACGACCTCTCCTTCCCCACACTGGTGGAGGGTGACCAGAGCGCTTTGACTGCAGAAGAGCGCGACACGATGGAGAAAATCAAATTCTCCTTTACCCACAACGAAAAACTCAACCGCCATGTGCGCTTTATGCTGCGCAAGGGCGGCATCTATAAAGTCTTTAACGGGAATTTGCTCTACCACGGCATCATTCCGCTTAATGATGACGGCTCGCTGCGCACGGTGACCTACCGCGGCAAGCAGTTAACGGGCAAGGCGTATCTTGACGAAGTGGATACCGCGGTCAGAAAGGCTTACTACGAGCCCCCGAAGAGCGCGCTCAAAACCGAGTGCCTCGACCACGTGTGGTTCTTGTGGGAACACAAGGATTCGCCATTGTTCGGCAAAAAGGTGATGACAACCTTCGAGCGCTACTTTACCAACAACCCCGTGGCGTATGAAGAAGGCAGAGACCCTTACTACAATTGGCGCAATAACGACGATGTCTGTAACACTATTCTTAAAGACTTCGGGCTCGACTGCGAAAATGCGCGCATTGTCAACGGTCATGTGCCGGTGCACGCCAAAAACGGCGAAAGCCCGATTAAATCCCACGGCAAGCTCTTTGTCATCGACGGCGGCTTTGCCAAGGCATACCAAGATGTGACCGGCATTGCCGGCTACACACTCATTTACTCGCCGCACGGTTTGCTCATCGTTTCCCACGACCCCTTCACCGGGGTATATGATGCGGTGACAAAAGAAACCGATGTCGCATCTTTCACAGTCGGCTCTTTCTACTCGCAAGAAAAAATCCTTGTAGCGGATACCGATGCCGGCCGTGAAATCAAGAAAAAGATTTCCGCCCTTGAAGAACTGCTGTATGCATATAGCAACGGCTTAGTCAAGGAGACCGAATAAAAATTTGGCGTTGCCAAATTCTTATTCGGCAGGTTACAGATTACAGAAAACAGAAAACAGTTTTATGATAGGCTGAGCCTATCATAATTTGAAAACAGGCATGGGCAGTGCCCATGCTTCGGCTGTTACCTGTTACCTGTTGCCTATTATAAGGAGAACTATGAAAACCTGCGATTTACATTGTCATTCTATTTTTTCCGACGGGTCGATGAGCCCGACAGAGTTGATTTCCCTTGCCGAAAAGCAGGGGCTTTCGGCGCTGGCGCTGACCGACCACAACACCACCAAGGGCTTAAAAGAATTTATGAAAGCGGGCGAAAACAGCCCTGTTACAACTGTCGCCGGTTGCGAGTTTTCCACTGAAATTGACGGCAACGAACTGCATATTGTCGGCTTATTCATGCCCGAAGAATCCTGGGTGGAGATTGAAGACTATGTGGAATTGCTACACATGGCAAAGCACCACTCCAACGTAAAGCTCATTCAAAACCTGCAAGATGCCGGCTATGAAATTACTTACGAGGAAGTCACGGCGCTGACGGATGCGGATGAATTTAACCGCGCCCATGTTGCGCGCGTGTTGGTTTCTCACGGTTACGCCAAAACCGTGCCCGATGCCTTCGATAAATTTTTACGTGAATCCTGCGGTTTTTACTCCCCGGCGCGTAAACCCGGCGCCTACGCAACCACCCGCTTTATTAAAGCTAACGGCGGCGTTGCCGTTTGGGCGCATCCGTTTTTTAATTACGATGAAAAAACGGTGGAATCGATGCTTGCCGGTGCGCGCAAAGCGGGGCTGGATGCGATGGAAACCCTCTACTGCACCTACACCCCCGAGCAAACAAAGCAGGCGAAAGCGCTCGCCGAAAAATACGGGCTGCTGGAAAGCGGCGGCAGTGATTTTCACGGCGCGGCAAAGCCCGATATCCAATTAGGCTGCGGATACGGGAATTTAAAAATCCCTTATAGCTTATTTGAAGAATTAAAGAAAAGAGCCGAATAAATCTATGAAAAACCAAGCCGCTTCTGCCGAAGCGCAATATAAAAAAATGACCGAAACCCCGGTCAACAAACTGATCGCCACGTTAGCGGTGCCGACTGTCATCAGCATGCTCGTCACTATGATATATAACGCGGCGGATACTTTTTTTGTCTCCAAAATCAATGTGCACGCCAGTGCCGCTACCGGCATTTTGCTCTCGCTGATGGCAATTATTCAGGCATTCGGCTTTATGTACGGCCACGGTGCCGGCAGCAATGTCAGCCGCCTGTTAGGCGCAAAGAATATCGAAAAAGCGCGCGTTTACAGCACCACTGCCTTTACCCTTGCGCTTATCACGGCACTGCTCATTACGATAGGCGGGCTCATTTTTATGGCACCGCTTATGCGCCTGCTGGGCAGCACCGAAACGATTTTGCCCTATGCCGAAGAATACGGCAAGTGGATACTCATCGCCGCCCCTGCGATGTCCTGCTCATGCGTGATGAATAATCTTATTCGCTACGAAGGTATGGCTAAACTTGCGATGATAGGGCTTGCAACCGGCGCGGTGCTCAATATGTTTTTGGACCCGCTGTTTATCTTTACATTTA
The DNA here is from genome assembly GCA_017432485.1 of Clostridia bacterium. Classification (GTDB taxonomy): domain Bacteria; phylum Bacillota; class Clostridia; order Oscillospirales; family Acutalibacteraceae; genus RUG714. The sequence continues at coordinate 6,909 of JAFRJB010000042.1, read as the reverse complement.
AAATGGGCATTCGCGGTGCGGGGCTTTCCACCGCGATTTCCGAATACATCAGCATGGGCATTCTTATGAGCGTGTTTGTGCGCCGCAAAACCCAGTGCCGCATTATGCCGAAGTACCTTTCACTGCGCCCGCGCGTCGTGTGGGAAATTGTCAGTGTGGGCGCGCCGAGTTTTGCAAGGCAGGGTTTGACTTCACTGAGCACCATGTTTTTAAATGTACACGCGGCGCCCTTCGGCGATGCCTGCATTGCCGCGATGAGCATTGTTTCGAAAGTGATGATGTTTATCTTGAGTGTAAGCATCGGTATCGGGCAGGGCTTCCAGCCGGTCTGCGCGTTTAACTACGGCGCAAAAAAATACGAGCGCGTGCGCGCTTCCATTCGCTTTACCTGGCTGTTTTCGACCATTGTGGTCAGTGCGCTTTCCTTGCTCGTTTTCATTTTTTCACCGCAGATTGTGCGCTGGTTTCGCACCGATACAGAGGTGGTGCAAATCGGTACGGCGGCACTGCGCTACGTCTGCCTTGCCATGTGCCTGATGCCGACGGTTACCTGCGCGAATATGACATTTCAAAGCGTGGGACTCAGCGGCAAAGCGCTCTTTATTTCCTGCGCACAAAACGGGCTGTTTTTCATTCCGCTCATTTTTGCGCTCTCAAAGCTGTTCGGACTTGTCGGCATAGAAACGGCACAACCGATTTCCTTTGCGCTCTCGGCAATCATCGCCATCCCGTTTTTAATCGGGTTTTACCGCTCGCTTAATGAAAAAACATTGGCTTAAAGCCAATGTTTTTTCCGGTGTTCAGCTTTGAGTGTTGCGTTTTCCGTAATACCGCTTCGCAACTTATCTTATTTGCCCCGGCAAATATATCGAATTGCCGCAGGCAATATATCGAACCGCTTGCGGTATATCAAGCGCAAAGCGCATATCGAAAAAACGCCCGATGCATTGCATCGGGCATTTTTTTTGATTAATACTTTTCAATAAATGCTTTTAGTTGTTCATCGGAGAAAAAGCCGTTAAAGACTTCCCCCTCCACAAACTCTGTTTGCGGTGCGCTCGGCTGCAGTTTTGCTATTGCCTTGCCAAAGCCGCTGCCGCCGCTTGTGGCAAAGAGCACGACCTTTTTGCCTTCAAAATTGTGCGCTTCCAAAAAGGAATTGATAATTGTCGGTGCTACATACCACCAAATCGGGAAACCGATAAAAATGATGTCGTAATTGGAAATTCTCACATCATCCACCACAATGCGCGGGTGCGGTGCATTTCCCTTCATTTCCGCTGAGGAGCGCGAAAGCGGATTCATCCAATTGAGGTCTTTTTTCGTATACGGAATACGCGGGGTGATTTCATACAAATCCACACCGCTGACCCTTGCGAGTTTCTCTGCCACGGTCTGGGTGGTGCCGGTTGCGGAGAAATACGCAATCAACTTGTTTGCCATTGTTTTCACTCCTTTTATTATTATACTATAGTAACATATCTATTATATAGTATTACTATCCATCTCCATTATATTTTTAAAAAAATACTTTGTCAAGAAAGTAATTTTGTAAAGCGAATAAACTTTACAAAATGAGCAAAAAGCCGCTTTTTTGCTGCAAAGCCCACGGTTACCAAAACTGCTGTATTTGTGCGGATTTTCAGTTCTAATTTCGAGAGTTGCCGTATAAAGACAAGAAAAACCGCCATTTGTAAAGCAGTAAAACTTTACAAATGGCGGTTACACTATTTTTAGAATCGAAAGTCCCTTTTGCCTAAATGAATGTTTTCAATATACTCTTTGGCAAGTTTGCGCGCTTTCTCGTTGGGAATTTTCTCCAATTCCTCGCGAATGAGCTTCTCGCCGGTCTCTTTGGTGGCGGGCGACGCGTAATCTTCCAAGAATTCCTTGAGTGTCATAAGCGCATTCGGGTGGCAGCAGTTAAGAATTTGCCCGGTTTTGCAAAGGCTCATAAACCTGTCACCGGTTCTGCCCTCGCGGTAGCACGCTGTACAGAAAGACGGGATATAGCCCAAATCCATCAGCCACTTAACCACTTCATCGAGTGAGCGCTGGTCGGAAACATCAAACTGCTCGGTATCGTGGGGGCGCTCATCTGCGTCATAACCGGCGTAGCCGCCCACCGAGGTACGCGAGCCGCCCGAAATCTGCGAAACGCCCAAATCGAGCACCTTGTTGCGGCACTGCTCGCTCTCGCGGGTGGAAATAATCATGCCGGTATAGGGCACGGCAATGCGAATGCACGCCACAATTTTAGCAAAGGTTTCATCATCTATACCGTTATCAAACTGGTCGGGGTCAATATCATCTGCGCGCCGCAATCTCGGGACGGAAATAGTGTGAGGACCTACCCCGTGCACCGCTTCGAGGTGCTCGGCATGCATGAGCAGCGCGGCAAATTCGTATTTGTAAAGCTCAAGCCCGAACAACACGCCCAATCCGACATCATCAATGCCGCCTTCCATCGCCCTGTCCATCGCCTCGGTGTGGTAGGCGTAGTTGTGCTTGGGGCCTGCCGGGTGCAGTTTCTCGTAACTTTCTTTGTGGTAAGTTTCCTGGAATAATATGTAGGTGCCGATGCCCGCATCGTGAAGCTTTTTATAGTTTTCAACCGTGGTCGCGGCAATATTGACATTCACGCGGCGAATGGCACCGTTTTTGTGCTGAATGGAGTAAATGGTTTTAATGCACTCCAAAATATACTCAATCGGGTTATTGACCGGGTCTTCACCCGCTTCAATCGCCAAGCGCTTGTGCCCCATATCCTGCAGGGCGATGACTTCCTGCTTGACTTCCTCTTGGGTGAGCTTCTTGCGCGGAATGCTCTTATTTTGGTAATGGTAAGGGCAGTAAACGCACTGGTTGACACAGTAGTTAGAAAGATACAGCGGCGCAAACATCACAATGCGGTTGCCGTAAAACGCCTGCTTAATATCGTTGGCAAGTTGAAACATTTTCTCGACCAAATCGGGAATATCGCAGGCGAGCAGCACACTCGCTTCGCGGTGGGAAAGCCCGGCGCACTCGGTGCCCCGCCCTGTCTTTTTGGGTGCGGCTTTTTCGAGGATTTGTTCAATCAGTTCGCGGTTGTGTTTATTTTGCTCGGCATACTCCAAGCTTGCCAATACCTCGGCATTGTCAATAAATTCTTCTGCTTTTAATGATTTGGGGTTATACATAATCTATCTCCTTTTTCGCCGTTACCCGACGAACAGTTTTCGGTTTTCACTTGTGCAAAGCACAAACATCACTTCGGCAATGCCGAAACATCACTGCCACGCAACATCACTTGCGCAGCAAACATCACTCAGCGGTCAATGACTGCTGCATAATCTCCTCTGCTCTCCACCGCCTCATAGCCAATCGAAGCAAGGCGGGTTTTGAGGCAATTCACACACTGTGCCGACTCCTCGCCGGTGCAGATTTTATTTTCATACAGCGCGTACTTTTCGCGCACCGCCACCGGTGACAAATTCGGCATGAGCACATTCGCGCCGGCTTGGATGCCCGCTTCCCTGCCCAAGGGGTGAATCGTTCCCAACGCCGTGGTGGCGGGCAAGAGTGTTTTGGGCAGCATAATGCGAACGAGCGAAAGCACCAACAATGTGGTTTCAAAAGAGCCCTGCGGCATATCTTTAAACGGTGTGTCCGGGTGCGGGATAAACGGACCGGTGCCGACCATATGCGGCTCAAAATCCTTAATAAAGAGCATATCTTCGGCTAAGGTTTCGGGCGTTTGATAGGGCGCGCCTATCATCATGCCGCAGCCGGTTTGGTAGCCGATGGCTTTAAGCGCGCGCAAACACGCCAGGCGGTTTTTTAAATGCATATTCTGCGGGTGAAGTTTTTGATAGTGCGCTTCATCTGCCGTTTCGTGGCGCAGCAGGTAGCGGTCTGCCCCTGCTTCAAACAGCGCCCGATAATCTTCTGCCGGCAATTCGCCGAGCGAGAGTGTCACCGCGCAATCGGGGTGGCGCGCTTTAATCGCGCGCACAATGCCGCAGAGTTTTTCTGTGCTATAAGCGCGGTCTTCGCCGCTTTGGAGCACAAAGCTCATAAAGCCCAACTCCCTGCCCTCATCGCAACACTTGAGAATTTCTTCTTCGCTCAAGCGATAGCGCTGCGCCTTTTTGTTGGAGCAGCGAATGCCGCAATAGTAGCAGTCGTTTTTACAGTAGTTGGAAAACTCCACCAGCCCGCGCAGGTAAATCTTTTTGCCGAACACCTTGTCGGCAATGCCTCTTGCAAGCTCTGCCGCATACAGGCGGTCGGCTTCGCTAAAAGTTGCAAACAACTGCGCCCACTCGCTCTTTTCGAGTGCTTTTTCGGTATTCAGTTTGTCTATCAGTTCTCTATTTGTCATTTTCAAAATCAAACATGGCGGTACATCTTTCCAAAATACCGGTAACCTTGGCAATGAAGATGCCGTAGTTTGTGAAGGGCACACCCTGCGCTGTCGCCGTGTGCATGCGGTATTTCACTTCTCTTTCGGTGAGCATACAGCCGCCGCAGTGAATAATCAGGCTGTAGCCGCTGACGTCTTCGGGAAATTCGCCGCCCGAGCAGGTTTCAAGCACCAAGTCTTTGCCGGTATACTGCTTTAACCAGCGCGGGATTTTCACCGTGCCGATGTCTTCGCATTGGCGGTGATGGGTGCAGCCCTCGGCAATGAGCACTTTATCGCCCTCTTTGAGGCTTTCAAGTGCGTTGGCACCCGCAACCGCGGTTTCCAAAAAGCCTTTGTAGCGCGCCATCAAGATGGAAAAGGAAGTCAGCGGTATGTCAGTAGGTACAATTTGTGCGACCTTCGCAAACACCTGCGAATCGGTGATGACAAGCGCCGGCGGCGTTTTGAGGTTCGCGAGCGCATTGGCAAGCTCGTTTTCTTTAACAACGAGCACCTGTGCGCCGGCATCGAGCAAATCGCGAATGGTCTGCACCTGCGGCAAAATCAGGCGACCTTTGGGGGCAGCAGTATCAATCGGCACGACCAAAATCACTGTGTCGCCCGCCTGCACCAAATCGCCGGCAAGGGGTTTGGCTGCCTGCTCACTGCGCAGCGCCGCCACGCGCTCTTTGAGAGCAGTGATGCCCTCCCCTGTTTTGGCGCTGATGTAAATTTCACCTGCGCCCGCGGCGGGAATACTTTCGAGCAAGTCGCTTTTATTGAAGGCAACAAGATACGGGATTTCCCGCTGCTTGAAAAGCGCGATGAGTTCTTCTTCGCAAGCGCCGAGAGGTTCGGTACAGTCGACCACCAAAACGGCAATGTCGGTTTTGCGCAACACCTGCAGTGTCTTTTTCACCCGCTGCTCGCCGAGCGCACCTTCGTCATCATAACCCGGGGTGTCAATAATCATCACCGGACCGATGGGCAGCAGCTCCATCGATTTATACACCGGGTCGGTCGTGGTGCCCTTGGTCGCGGAAACAATCGCAAGGCTCTGCCCGGTAAAGGCATTAACCGTGCCGGATTTACCGGCATTGCGCCTGCCGAAAAAGCCGATGTGTATTCTGTTGGCGGAAGGGGTGGATTGTAAAGACATGGTTTCTCCTTTTAATGAATTCGGATTTCGGAATGCGGAATTATAGGTGGCAAGCGGCACCACTCTAACTCCACTATCCACACATTAAATAATTCATAATAGAGCGAAGCGAAACAAGTGCGAATGTGTCGCCCTCAACTTGTGCGCAGCACAAACACCGCTTCGGCAAAACCGAAACATCACTGCCACGCAACATCACTTGCACAGCAAACATCACTCAGCGGTGAAAGCCGCTGAAAAAAGCGCGCCGATTGGGCGCGCGATGGTTTGCTTCTTTGCCCAATCTTTCATCTTAAACCGCTGTTTTCGATGTTAGATAGCTTAACTTGCTTCTTAAAATTAATTGTCCCTCAGATTGTAAATACTAATCGGATATTGCATAGATGTGCTGTAGATTGCTACTGATATCTTTTGCAAAAAACGCAAGAAATACTTTGTGTATTTCGAGGCTTTTTACGAAAGAGAGCAGTGGCAAGATGCAGTGCAGATGCGTAATAGCCGGATTGGCATTTTCAATCTATTTTTGCGAATAAACAGTCTTGGCACTCACACCGTCAATCTTGCCGATGTTGCCGGCAAGGGTGTTGATGGTGTCTTGCGTTCCGTCTACCGCGATGGAGATAATGCCGATATCCTTCTTGCGGTACGGAATACCCATTCTGCCGATAATGATGGAATTAAACTCGTGGAGCACGGCATTGACTTCATCGGTCGCCGAGCCTTCCTCTACAATGATGCTGATAATCGCCACTCTGGTATCCATATCGCTTACCTCCTAATCGGTTTACTTTATTATATATAATTTAATTATTAAAGTCAATGGCAGAAATATACAGTATTATACTCAGTTTTCGCCTTGCATTTGTGCGTGCTCTCGCATCAGCTCTTTTACCAACACATCGCACTGCCAGGTCAGATTGGTCGGTGTGAGCATCGCTTTGTATGGAATGATGACCTGCTCTTTTCTTAGTATATCCAAAAACTGCTCCATTTGCGCGCGGGAAAAGCCGCACATGATAAGCATTTTTTCGCTAAAAGGCGCAAGGCACACCGTATTTTTGCGCGGCAAAATGCCGAGCAGCGCCCCTAAAGTCTGCTCAAAATCCGCTTGAGAAACCGCCAAAGTTTCCGCGCCGCAACTCTCTGCCGCCGCGCTTAGTTTTGCTGCTTCTTCCCCTGTGATATTGAAGGTTAAAACTTTAGACTCCATAGTTCTCCCTCGACAAATAAGGATTTGCGGAGCCCCTTGCGGGCTCCCAAATCCTTATTGAAGTAAGAAGTAATAGTGAAGAGGTAAGAAGTGAGGGCGAGACACTCGCACTCGTTCCGCTTCGCTCAATTCCTTTTGGTGCGGCATTTG
>JAFRJB010000041.1 GCA_017432485.1 Clostridia bacterium | reverse complement strand
GAATGCTCCGAAAGCGAATATTGGTTAGAATTATTAACCGAAGCCGGTTACAGCGACAACACTGCCATTCTCGAACAGTGCAGAGAATTAAAAAAGTTGCTGATTTCTTCCATCAACACTGCCAAGAAAAATCAAAAATAACCACCCAAAAAAGCCGCAACTTGCGGCTTTTTTTTAATCTCTTCATTAGGCGCTTGTCGCCGACTTCATTAACGAGCGTAGCGAGTGGCTTCATTCCTTCATTCACCGCTTGCGGTGCTACTCCACTCCCAAAGTGCCAACAGAATAATTGCTACGGTCACTCGTTGGTCACCTGAAAACGCAAAAAACAGCTATTTTATAATGGCAAAAGCTGTGTGTTTACAAACAGTTAACAAAAAAGTGACAAAATTGTAACAATCGCCATTTACAATATATACCTACTAATTATTAGAATGGAGTGATTCTTTGGAAAAAATTAAAAATGAGATGGATTCCGTTGTTGCGTCTGACAAACAAGCATATCTCGCAATGATACAAGAGCCCATTAGTCGCTTATCAACGGCTTCTTCAATATTTAAGGGATTTGCCGCTACGATAGTAGCAGGTTTCTTGGCACTTAGTAATGAGGACATAAGATTGCCTTTACTGCTTTTATCGTTTATTCCTGTAATTGCATTTGCTGTTATAGATACTTATTATCTTCAATTAGAACGATTATATCGTGGATTATATAATGATGTTTTAATGGATCGACACAAGACAGATTTTTCTATGCAAATTTCATATAATAGGGATTCAAAAAAACGAGCAAATGCCTCGATCTTCCAATGTTTAAAATCTCCCAGCATTTGGCTGTTTTATCCTGTAATAATTGCTGTTTTGATAGCAATATGTATTTTTAGAACTTGAGGAGGGTATATATGGGCAGAAAGATATTTGTTTCATACAAACACAACGATAATGATGTTAAGCATTTGGCATCAAATTATTATACAATAACAACAGCGGCAGATTATGTAAATTATCTGGAAAACAACATTTTTAAACAACATATTTATAAAGGAGAAAAACAAGGCGAAGACCTTTCAAATTATAGTGAGTCATTCATTTGGAATCATTTAAAAGATAAACTATTTGATAGCACATTAACATTAGTTTTAATATCTCCAAATATGAAAGAATCTTATCGACGTCAACGCGACCAATGGATTCCTTGGGAAATATCGTATTCACTTCGCAAAACGACGCGCGGCGGAAAAACCAGTCAACGCAATTCAATTCTGGCTGTAATCCTTCCCGATAAATATGGAAATTATGATTACTTCAATCAGTCAAACACTTTTCCTATACTTCGAGATAATATTAATACGGGCTACATACATATAACTGAGTGGCACAACTTTTTACTTTATCCTGATGCTTATTTTAGAATAGCGGACGCCGCTAAAGAAATGGTTATGGAGAACTCAATATGTATTGAGGTTCAATAAACAATTAATCATTGTCAAAAGCACACTATTCTTTAAGAACGGTGTGCTTTTAATCGTTCTTTTACACATCACTCTTCGTATTATTGCACCTTTTGCAAAGCATTTGAAGATTTTCCGGAATTGTTTTTCCACCCTGCGACCAAGCAATAATATGGTCGCCTTCCATTTGGTTATACTCGAAATGTTTACCACATTTCACACATATACCATTTTGCTTTGCGTATTGCTCTTGCTTTTGTTTATCCGTAAAAGCTCTGATGTTTAGTTTTCTTTCATCCCCTGTGAGCAGGTATTCATAGATGCCGCTTTTCTTTGTAACATCTTCATCCGCCAACAATTTTTGAATACTCGCTTCCAATGCTTTTGGATCTATATCTGTTCTTTCTCCATATTGGTTAAAAAACAAACCCCAATCCAGACCTTTCATTTCTTTGCGTTTAACAGGGAATATTGCCTCTACCCAGTCAATAACAGAACGGAAATAATTCCACAGTTTAATAGCGCTTGGTTCATTTTGATGAATTGCCATGTATTTTTCAATTGTCATATTTTCTCTGCTTGCAATCCAAAAAATAGCGGTTTCCAAATAATCCTGTCTTATAGAACTGCCTTTTAAATAATCCCCCGCTAACGCATTTGCTGCACACCCTGTTTTGGAAAATTAGCGTTTTGCATCCGATACCCAAGAACCTGCGTAGACAGCATTTCTTAATTCTTGATCGGTCAACTGTTCACCGGCGATATTAATTATTTTAAACCAATCTAGTTTTTCACTATCTGTGCCATCACAAACATAAACAAATAATTCATAATCTAATATTTGCTTTTGAATGTCTGTTGGAAGATTTCCGAAAAATTTTTCATCTACCGAAAAAGAATTGTCTATGTATTCACACAAAGAAATCGTTCTTTGCTGACCATCCAACACCTCATAAGTGTCTTCGCCCGTTTTGCACCAATAAATAACATTTAGTGGCAAGCCCTTTAACACGGTGCGAATTACTTCATCTCTTTGTTTATCTTTATAAACAAATTCTCTTTGATACTTGGGTCTAATGTCAAGGCGTTCATCATATCCTGTTACGCCTTCTTCATCATCGTTGAAATAACCTTCATATACCTCACCAACTTTGAGTTTTCTTTCTTCTATCTTCATTTTTTCGATTCCTCCGGATGTTTGTTGCGTATAAATATCCTTTTAAATGTTGGGCAAGCTTTGCAATTATTGTCATAATATACTACACTAGTCATATTTGCAGTATAATGACCTCGTCCACCTTGTGTTCTATATTTTTTCATCCATTCTTCGCCAATTCGTTTTACTCCTAACCAATCCGAACCATATAATCCCGTATAATCTGCACAACCTAATATTTCAAATTGGTCTGGATTATACTTGTTTAAAAATGTTATTGGAACACCCATCACTCCACTATAATCTCTTGGAATATCTGTAACTTTTGAAACTTCTATAGCATCAAAATTTATATACTTTGGGTAGTCAGTTTCATTATATTTTTTTATAAGAATGATTTCCTCATGAAGTCTTTTAAAATCTAAGTTGGTATACCACATAATGCCTTTTACAAATGCATATTTAATACCATTCTCAATCTTTCCGGTTTTTTCCGTTAATTCGTAATAATCAGGAACTCTAAAATACCTATTACTACCATTTGTCGTAATTCCCCAAAATATTTTATTGTCTTTTATATATGGAAAAATTTCTTTATATGTTACAGCATTTATATTACCTAAAACTATAAATTGTTTATTAAACTCAACCAATTGTGCAATGTACTCTCGAAATAAAGAAAAAGGCGGGTTTGTAACAACAATATCGGATTGTTCTAATAATTCAATACACTCACCTGACCGAAAGTCTCCATCTCCGCGTAATTCCGTTAACTCGTTTTCACCAGACTTGAATAATTCCGCAACATCAACCATATCAATGCCACCATCACCGGTTTTATCATAGACAGTCGTTACAATAGCTTTATATGGTTTGTTTTTATTTTCAATTGAACTGTTCTCAATGTCAAAGAATGATAGTTGTGTGTTTGCAACAGGAGAACCGGCATAGCAGGTACAAATTATTTTTTTTAATCCTAATCTATTAAAATTTAACACAAAATATTTAAAAAAGTTGCTTTCAAATGGGTCATCACAATTACAAAAAACAGTCTTTCCTTTAAAATGCTTTCTATAATAACGCAATTCCTTTTCAATATCAGATAGTTGTGTGTAAAACTCATCTTGCTTTGCCACAGCAGCCTTATGCAAATTCTTATTTCCTGCCATTACTCCACCACCTTGATAAAATAAAAAACGCACCGCATGAGCAGTGCGTAAAAAACGCATAGCTCCGTTAGGTTGCGAATCTAATTTAATACAGTACCATGGAAGCACGCATTAAAAGGAGTATGCATTTTTATCAAGATGATAAAAATAGCGTACCCACAGTACTGAAAAATATTAAATTAGATTCGCAATTTCAATTTTATCAAAAATGTTGCAAGTAGTCAATAATTACTCCGCTATCCCTCAGCATAATCCTCCTTGATTATTCCTCCCTCTCCGTGTATCATAATACAGTAGAATCAACACAACAGGAGCGACCTATGAGCCCGAAAAATCAAAAAGCAATGAACAATGCCATCGCCTCCCTTGAGATGGAAGGCTTTGTGGTGTTACCGGAATACAAGGCGCTCTGCGAAAAACTCCTTAATAAAGAAATCACCACGGCAGAGTACATAGCCACAGTGAAAAAGATGCAAGGGATTTCGGTGTAAATAACAACCTTTTAAGATTATTCAGTGAGAGCATAGTGAAATAATCTATGCTCTTTTCTCTTTGTTTCCATTTCGGAATTTTGTGCAAAAAAATTGTCGAAAATTCCGATTTCGGAATTTCAATTGACATTTTTGTCAATCTGTGTTAATATCAGTTCAAATAAAGGAGAGGTTACTATGGTAAAAAGAAAAGAGTATTTAGCTCGACTTTTCGCGTGGAAAGATGAAAAAGTCATCAAGGTTGTAACAGGTATGCGCCGATGCGGTAAATCTACCCTTCTTCTACAATACATGGAGGAGTTAAAACAACAAGGTGTATCGGAGGAACAAATCATCTATCTCAATTTTGAGGAATTGGAAAACGAGGCACTGCTTCAGTACAATACTTTATATGCTTATATCAAAGAGCGCCTTTGCAAAAATAAAACCACCTATATATTTCTTGATGAAATCCAAAATGTGGAAAAATATGAAAAAGCAATTGACAGTTTGTATGTTAAAGAGCATACGGACATTTATATCACCGGCTCAAATTCATATCTGCTTTCCGGAGAGCTTGCCACACTTTTAACCGGAAGATACATTGAAATATCTATGTTGCCTCTCTCATTTAAAGAGTATTGCGAATTAAGCAAGACAGTCGGTGATGCTGCTTTTGCAGAATATATGCGCTTTGGCGGACTCCCTTATCTTTCTACTATGGCAAAAACAGAAGAAAAGCCAAATACTTACATTGAAGGCATTTATAACACAGTAATCATTAAAGATATTGAAGAGCGGCAAAAACGCTTGGAACACAACCCGAATAAGCGCAAAGTGACTGATATTGCGCTTTTAAAAACTATTGCCAAATATCTTTCAAGTGTTATTGGAAGTCCGGTTTCAGTGAAAAGTGTTACGGATTATATTCGTTCCAATGTTACAAAAATATCTCCAAACACTATAAACGATTACATGGAAGCCCTTGCCGAAGCCTTTATTTTCTATCCTGCCGAACGAATGGATGTGGTCGGCAAAGAAGTTTTGAAACTCAACAAAAAGTGGTATATAGTGGACTTGGGAATTCGCAATCATATCCTACCGAGAAAGCATTATGACTTAGGCTTTTCGCTTGAAAACATTGTGTTTTTGGAATTACTGCGTAGAAACTACCATGTCAATATTGGCAAAATAGATAAAAGCGAAGTGGATTTTGTGGCACAAAAAAATGCAGTGATTACCTATTTCCAAGTCACCGCAGATTTAACAAATGAATCCACCTTTGAGCGAGAGATTGCTCCGCTCAAGTCCATTAAAGACAATTACGAAAAAATCATATTAACTTTGGATCGTTACACAATCGGGAATTATGACGGAATCAAGGTTGTCAATGTGTTGGATTGGTTAACGCAATAACCATTCTCGCTTTTTGTGGTCACTTTTCGGTCGCTTTTTCGACAGGAGGAAAGACAAATAAGAAGTATTCCACCGTTTGCCCCCTTGTTTTCTTGGCAGGGATAATGCTTGTTCTATTCAAGCCAATAACTTATGTGCGTGTTCGATTCCCGTCCGGGTCACCAAAAATCGGCAGTTCGTGATAGCGGACTGCTGATTTTTACTTATTACCTCTTCACTATTCACTCTTCACTATTCCCTGCCGATTTTTGGAAAGTAACAGGTAACAAGTAAGAGTGAAT
>JAFRJB010000040.1 GCA_017432485.1 Clostridia bacterium | reverse complement strand
GGCAACAGGATACAGGACAGCGAGTTCGGAAAACCGAACTCGCTGTCAGCGTGTCGAAAAACTTGTTTTCGCCACGCTGGCAGATGTTGAAAAAGTGAGATGAAATTTGTCAGTCTCTGCGCTGAGCTGTACATAGGTACCGCAAGCAGAGACTGGCAAAAACTCAAAATCGCCGTTATATCAGTAAAAAACGGCGATGTTCTAATCGCATATGCTTGTATTTTTCTCTTACTAAAAACTATTTAGGAATTGTCGAGAAAAGCGAAAAGTGTTCTGATTTATAAATCCGTGTGGTTTCAGCCACTTTTTCGACAGTCTGAAGCCGGTTCGGTTTACCGAACCGGCTACTGTCAACTGTTCTCTGTCGACTGTTTTCTGTATTCTGTCAACTGTATTCTGTTCTCTGTCAGCTGCTCTCTGTCAACAGTCATCAGTAATATTGGTCGATGAGTCGGTTGATGTAGTTTTGGTACTCTCGGATGTCGCCGCCGCGGCGGGTGTATTCGCCGGCGGTTTTGAGCACATTGCGCAGCTTCGGGTACTTGCGGATAGCCTCGCTGTAAGCGGCATCGTAATCCTCAAGTGTCATCGTTTTCTGCGAGCCGGTTTTCTTCTTTGTGCTCTTCGAGCTGCTTTTGCGGCTGCTGCTTCTTCTGCCGGAGGAGCGCCTGCCGCTGCTGCCGGAGCTGCTACCGGTCGGGTTTTCCAAATCATATTGGTAATCATAGACATCGGCAAGCGACCCGAGCAGGGTTTTGTAGGCTTCGCGGCGGGCAGCCGTTTCTTTCTCGATGCCGCCCAGCTGCGCTTCAAAGAGCTTTTGCAGTGCTGCGCCGCGCAAATCGCGCTGATTTTGCAGCGCCTTGGCACCTGCCGCAGCGGCGCTTTGGTCGCTGCCGCGCGCTTTTGCTGCCGCTGCCATAAGTTTTGGCACTTGGGCGCCGCGCTGCGCCATATGCGCGCTGTGCGCCTGCTCACTCGCCGCCCCTGCATAGCTGTTGGAGTAACCGGCATCCGCTTTATTTGCCGCCGCTTTGCCGCGCGCGGCGGCGAGGGCTGCCTGCGCGGCATACTGCCGGTTATAGAGCGCCAAGAGGTTTTTGTATGCGGGCGCGGCAGTCAGCGGCGCGCTGCTGCCGAGCTGCTTCATCTGCCCTTTGATGGCAGCTTGGTAGTCCTTTGCCGCGCCAAGCGCTGCGGCATAGGACTTTTTCAAACTCTGCGGGGTTTGCCACGCTGCCGGCAGCGGCTGCGAGAGAATATAGTTATAAATAGCTTTTGTGTTGCTTAAATCCATACTTTCACCTACAAACCGTATTGTAACTGCAGCTTTGCAAGCTCGCGCAGGGCATTGTCGCGCGCGGCAGCGGCAGTGTAGCGCTGCGCATCCAAATTCTGCTGCACACCCACTTGGAACTGCGCGTTATTGAGCGCCGCCTGCTGCTCTGCCTGCTGCAAGCCGATGAGCGCAGCGAGGTTGCTCTTTTGGTTCGCAAAATCACCCGCCGCGGCAGCATACAGTTTCGGCACCTGCGCGGCGAGCGCCTGCAGCTGCGCGTTATACGCCCGATTGCCGGCAGTCGTGCCGTAAGAATTGCCGTAGCCGCCGGTGTTGGCAGCCGCCGCGGCGATCGTATCTTCCATATCGCTGTTGCCGCGGTTTTGGTAGGTCTGCTTGAGTGCGTTGTAGGCGCCTTGGTAGTAAGCGCTCTTTTGCGGGTCAAAATCCCCCATGGCGGTGTAGCGCTTTAAATTCTCGCCGATGGCTTTGCCCCACCCGCTTTTGCCGGAAGCGAGGCTGTTTAAGCGAGAGTAAGCGCTCTTGGTCGCTTGGCTTGTCTTGTACTGCGGCGCCGCCTGCGCCAGCGTGTTAAAGGCGGATTGTTTACTCATTGTCGCTCTCTCCTTTCTGCCGCACGGCATCGCTGAAATTTTCTTCATCCAAATTATTAAGGGTCGCGCAGAGCTTTTGCACGAGCGCGTTATACTGCTCGATCAATGCCTGCAGGTTGCCCGCGTTATCCTTTTTGCTGTCAAAGCCCGCGAAGTCCGCTTTAAAGGTCGGCATTATTTCTCGCCCCCTTGTGTGGTCTCATAGCTGATATGGTAGATTTTGCTCACGCCCGTACCGCGCAGTTTCAGGCGCAAAAAGGCGCAGCGCCGCAGCGGGACACTCTGTGTGCGCGTGCCCTTGCGCTCCGAAACAAATGTCGCAAGCGGCGTGTAGTCGCTCTCATTATCAAAGCGCGCGAGTACCTCAAGCGTTGCTCCCGCTTCGCTCTCAAAGGTAATGTGCAGGCGCGCAAAATAGCGGTAGCAATCGCTCTCTAAGCCGAGCAGCCCGCTTTCGCACCACCACGCCACGCGATTGTGTTCGGGTGCCGGCACCAAGCGGCGATCGAGCGCCACAATCTCGGTCACCGCGCCCGCTGCTTCGCTGCCGTGACTGAGTGCACAGGCCCTGCCCTGCAGGTTGAGAAGCGTATCGATCTGCGCCGCATCCTCTTTGAACCACGTGCCGCGCACCGTATTGTAAACAAGCAGAAAGCGCTGCCCGTTTTCTTCCTCAACCAGCAGGCGGTAAGTTTCAGCAGTGTGGGCGGAAGCAAGCGCTGTGTAGCGCACCTCGCCCAGCGGCGCGGAAACGGCAAATGCCTGCTGCCCGTTAAAGCGATACACCCTGCCGTCAATGCCCATATAGTAAGCATTTTTGTCAATGACCTGCAGGCTGCAGGCATCGGCGGCTCGGATGCCGATAAAGTCATTGCAGCCGGCGGTACAGAAATTTGCCGGTCGCGTGCCGTAAACGCAGGTATAGGCGTGTTCTTTAAAGAAATACAGGTAGTCGCCGAGGGCGAAAGAAGCTGTAAAGCTGTCATTAGAGCCGATGCTCACCGCGTAGGAGTCCGAACTCAGCCCGCGGTAATCATCCCACACTTCAAAGTTGCCCTGTGCACTCGCCCGAATTTCATTGCTGCCATTGTCCGCCGCCCAAATGCGGTTGTTGTGCTCGAGCGGGCAGCTGATGACCGGGAAAGCGTTTTCGATGCTCACCGATGCCGGGTACAGCTGCTTTAGCGCCAAATCCGTTTCCACTGCGGCGGCGGTGCCTGCCGCGGATAATGCCGTATACGCCGGCGAGCAGTAAAATAAATCTTTTTTGCACAGCTTTTCAATAAAGGCGGCGTTGTAATCGACCAAAATGCAGTGGGTCCATCCCTCCACGCCCCAGGGTGTTTGGTCGGCGGGGATTGCCGTGCATCGGCGCACGCGCAGCAGTTCTCCCTCCAACAGCGGTGCCGCCTGCTCCATGCTGTCATACAAAGGGTGCCTGCGGTTCGTGGTGGCGCCCGCCGAAAAGCGGATATAGTCGCCCTCCTCAAGCACCGGTGCCGCCTTCTGCCACGCTGCGGTGCTGTTCGGCTGCTGCAGGCTGTCACCCAAGCGCAGCATAATGGCGATACAGGGAGCGATGATTTCCGTCACCGCTGCCGCGGCGCTGTCATAGAAATAAAACTTATTATCCGTGCCCAAAAAATAGCGGTCACTCCCGAAACTTGCCGTATCCGGCGCATATTTTTGCGCCTTGGCGTGCAAATAATAGTAGCTGCCGCTATCCTCTTGGCAGGCGTAGGTAAAGCCGATATTCAGCATACTTTGCGCGAAAGCATCATAGTAGCCGCTTTGCCCCGCGGGCGCCGCCGCGTTGGGAATACGGTAAAAGCTGACACCCTCTTGCTCATTTCCCAAAATAACGCCGATATATGTCGCCACGCGCTCCGGCGTATTCCCGACAATCTTCCCGATGGGTTCATAGCTGCTCACGCACAGGGGCTGTTGCGCCGGTTGCTCGGCACCTTCAGCCGGAATATAAATGATATTGCGGTAATGGTACTGCTCGTTGTAGCCGAGCAGCTTGACAGTGCCGCCCTTGACGGACACGGCATTGTCGCTGCCATCGGTCGGGATGGCAATGACGCGGTTGCCCATTTCCAGCAGGCGGTAATCGCGCGCGCTTTGGAAAATGAGTAGCGGCGCGGTGGTCGCTTCGGCGGCAAAGGGGTTGTCGCCCTGCGGCGCATAACAGTAGATGCCGCTGCCGGGCACGGTGTAATACCAAATGCCGTTTTTGAGCAGCACGGCGCCTGCCTGCCCCGTGAGTGAGGCAAGCACTTCGCGGCTGTGCCGCGGCGCGAGCAGCGGTGCGCAGCGCTCGGAGAGGTTGCACATATCGTACCACTCACCGGGCTGCGCCAAGTCGGTATGGTTCAGACCGCCGAAGGCGGCAATGCGCGCCGTTTCGCGCTTATACGCTGCCAAGTTCTGCATAACTGCCACTCCTTTTATATAGCGGCGGCGCTTGCAGTGCCGCCGCGTGCAGCGGGGTATGGGTTTCGTTATACCACGCGCTAAACTCCCGGTACGCCTGCTCAAACAGCTGCAGGGCGTTGACATAGCGCTCGGGCTCATCGCGCCGCTCTGCCGCCTCCATGCGCAAATACCATGTATACATTGTGGCAAAGCGCCGCGGGGCTATGAGCTGCTGCCCGTCGCCGATATAGGGAAAGGCGCGGTGCGCATAGCTGCCGCCGGGCTGCGCGCGCATATAGTTTTCTGCGCCGGCGTGGCGCAGCACAATGTCTTCATAGATGCTCTCATCCAGCTCGCTCAGGCACTGTATGCACACGGCATCGGGCAAGGCGTTTTGCCCCTGCTCCCATACCCGCTCGATGATGGTTCTAATGGTCATAATTCCTCCCGGGGCAACACAATCGTTACACTGATTGTATTGCCTGAAAAGCGGCATTACTTCACTTCAAAATACGCTCTTTTTCTTCCTTGCTTGCCCGCATATAAGTGGAAAGTAATGCCGCGGTACAGTTTTCATTGTTCAGTG
>JAFRJB010000039.1 GCA_017432485.1 Clostridia bacterium | reverse complement strand
TTCTATGGTATTTTGGGTTTTTTGCATACATCTATTATACCATAAAAAGAGGTCTTTCCATAGCCTTTTGGCTATTTTCAGACCTCTTTTTTAAATTGCTTTTATTCAATTTTCAGGGGCTGTGTTTTTTCACAGCCCCTTCCTTTTTTAAAATAAGGGTAGGGGACGGTAAGGGTAGGGGACGGTTCTTTACCTTTATTTTTTTGTTGTAAAAAAGTAGGGTAGAGAACCGTCCCCTACCCTACACAGAGAACCGTCCCCTACCCTACAAAATTCTTTGAATGTATTTCAAAGAATTTCCCCGTGAATACCGACAGCGGCAAGGGCTCTGCCGACAGTGGCAATCGGCAGCCCGACCACATTAAAGTAATCGCCGAGCACGCTGCGCACCAATACCGCGCCTTTGCCCTGAATGCCATAGGCGCCCGCCTTATCCATCGGCTCGCCGGTGGCAATGTAGCGCTCAATTTGCTCATCACTCAGGTGAAAGAAAGTGACCATTGCCGCTTCACTGCTCACAAACTCTACCCCTTTGCCGAGCAGCGCAAAACCGGTGCGCACTTCGTGCGTTTGCCCGGAAAGCAGCTGCAGCATGCGGCGCGCATCCGACTTGTCTTTGGGTTTGCCTAAAATCTCACCGTCGAAGCACACAATCGTATCGGCACCGAGCACGATGCTCTCCGGGTGCAGGGCGTAGACATCAAGCGCTTTTTGGTAAGCAAGCCCTTCTACAATATCTTTAGGCGCCAAACCCTCCGGCACCTGTTCCTCGCAGGTGGAAGGAATAATCTCAAAGGTATAGCCTGCCTGTTGCAGCAGTTCTTTTCTTCTCGGTGAAGCCGAAGCTAAAATGAGTTTTTTCATAAGTTTCCTTTCATCTTCAAATAAGGATTTGTCGAGCCCTTACGGCTCCCAAATCCTTATTTGAGTGTTCAGTGTTCAGTGTTTAGTGTTCAGTCGTAAGGCTACGCCTTACATTTTATGAAACCGCCCTATCAAGGGCGGTGCGCGCATAGCGCGCGGTGGGTGAAACTGAAAACTGAACCCTGAAAACTGTAAACTGACAAATAAGGTTGGCGCGGTCGGAGAGCGCGCCAAATCCGTATTTATAATACGCCTTTGCGGTATAGTCCTCTGGTAAAATCAAAATCCGCAGGGGATTTGGAAGCATACAGTGCTAAAATATGCGCCGCCTGTGCGCTATCTTCCGTTGTAAAATACAGCAGCGAGAAATCGCATTGCAGGCTTTCCTCCTTGTCTGCCATATACAGCGCGTGGGGGTTAAAAATCTCGCTTGCGCCGAAGCGGCAGCGCACCTCGAAGCGCTCGCCCTTTCTGTCGGTTATAAAGCCTTTTTTATCGCAGTGCGCGCAGTCGCGCGCAGTCTGCAGCGGGCAGTTGCGGCTGATCATCAGCGGCAAGTGACCGTAAACAATCGCGCCGAGCGGTTTTTGGGTATGCAAAGCGGCAATTTGCGCCGCGCTCATTTCGGGGCTTAACAAAATACTGTCGGCATCGATTGCTTCGCAGGCGTAGGAGTTAAACACATTGGTGCCAAGCCCTGCCAAGACCTGAAACCCGCGCTGTTTGGCTAAATACAGCGCGCCGATATTGCCGACCGAAACGGTGGTAACGCCAAGCGCTTTAGCGGCATCTAAATAATCAACCAGTTTTTCTTCCAAACCGAAGAACACGCGGGGTGTTTCGAGAATGAGCGCTTCGGCGCCAAATGCTTCCACGGCTTCTTTTGCCTGCTCTATGGGCAAAATGATGGTATCGAAAGCGGCACCCTGCGGCACTTGCGCGATGTCGGCAAAGCGCAGGTACAGCTGCTTTTCAGAGCAGCGGTGTGCCGGCGGCAGAGCGGGCATTGTGCCTTTTTTATATTCTTTCGGGGCAGAGAGCGCCTGCTGCAGCGCGGCAACCGCTTCGCGGCGCAGGGCGTTGATTTCCCCGGCGCTGAGCATCAGCCCCTCTTGTAAATCAACTGTTATGTGATCGGCATACAAACCGGTGCCGCCGAGTTTTTGCAGGCGGTCGGCGACTTCTTCTTGTGTGAGCGCGCGGTGTAAAGCGGGCTCGGGCATTTTGCCGCCGGTCACTGCGGCAGTTTTACCCAAAGCGCTTATGCGCACAGTCGGGTAAGCACCGGCAGTGATGTTACATGCTATCTCACAAGCCACGCGCGGGGTTTCTTTAGCGTAAAGCGCCGCAAAGCTGCCGAGCAGCTTCGCATCGGCTGCGGTCACATCGTCTTTCGTGCGCGCGCCGAACATCGCTTTGCCGCGGTTAGCGGTATAGTAACCGGCCGTAAACCCCTGGCGGGAAAACACACTTTTCAGTTGTTGCTCACTTGCACTGTCATAGGTGCCGGCGAGCGCCCGGGTGCAGGCATTCACACTTGCCGCTACATATTCGGGGCGCTTCATTCTGCCCTCGATTTTAAAGGAGTCAATACCGAGTTCTTGCAGTTCGGGAAGGTAATGCAATAAGGAATTATCTTTTAAACTTAAGTCGTGGCGATTGCTGCCCCCCGCCGAAAAGGGCAGGCGGCAGGGTTGCGCGCACAGCCCGCGGTTGCCGCTTCTGGCGCCGAAAAAGGCACTCATCAGGCACTGACCGCTCACGCACATACAAAGCGCGCCGTGCACAAACACTTCCAATTCCACAGAGGTGTTTCGGCGAATATAGGCAATCTCCTCGCGGCTAAGCTCTCTTGCGAGCACCACGCGCCGAAAACCGGCTTTTTCAAGCGCCTGCACACCCGCGAGCGAATGGGCGCTCAGCTGTGTGCTCGCGTGCAGCGGCATCTCCGGTGCTAAGGATTTGACAATCTCTGCCACGCCCAAATCCTGCAAAATAAGCGCATCCTCACCAAAGGTGAGAATACGCTCGATTTCTTCTTGTAATGCGCCGATTTCACTGTCTTTTACCAAGGTGTTGAGGGCATGGTAGACCTTTACCCCGCGGGCATGGCAGTATGCCACACTTTCCTGCAGCGCGGCGGCAGTGAAGTTGGCAGCATTTCTTCTGGCATTAAACTGTTCACCGGCAAGGTAAACGGCATTGGCGCCGCTCCTGACGGCAGCAAAAACAGACTCCGGTGAGCCTGCAGGTGCTAAGATTTCCGCCATTATAACTGCGCCTTAAGTTTTTCCAACTCGCGCTTATACTGCTCGGCTTCCATTCTGGCTCTGGCAGCATCTTCAAGATAATCTTTAATCTGCGCGCGCAAATTGTCGGAAGAGTTGTTGTGCTTGCTCAGTTCATCCGAGCAATCGAGTGCTACCAAAATAGCAGCCTGCGCAACGGAAATGTTGGCATTGCCTTCGACAATTGCTTCAATCTTGTCACTTAACTGTTTGGCAAGGTCTTCAATGTAAGCCGGGTCATCTTCGGTGACCAGAGAGAAATTCATTCCCGCAACATTGATTTTTACCTTTGACTTAGCCATATTTCTACCTCCCAAAAGGTTCATTTCATCATAAAAACCATTATTTAGTTTATTATACAATATTTTGGCGCAATATGAAAGACTTTTTTTCAAAAACACTAAATATGTTATTTTCTCACCGGCTATGAATTGACTTAGTTTTATATTTTGTGGTATACTTAATGTAATAACTTTATTTTTGGAGGATAATATCATGGCTAAATTTGTATGCAGTGTTTGCGGATATGTATTTGAAGGCGATGCCGCTCCGGAGTTTTGCCCCGTATGTAAGGCTCCTGCCGAAAAATTTGTGAAGCAGGATGGCGAAATGAGTTGGGCAGCCGAGCACGTTGTCGGCGTAGCAAAGGGCGCTCCGGAAGACATTCTCGAAGATTTGCGCTCCAACTTCCAGGGCGAGTGCTCCGAAGTCGGTATGTATTTGGCAATGGCAAGAGTCGCGCACAGAGAAGGCTATCCCGAAATCGGTCTCTACTGGGAAAAGGCGGCTTGGGAAGAAGCGGAGCATGCGGCGAAGTTTGCTGAGCTTCTCGGCGAAGTTGTCAGCGATTCCACCAAAGAGAACCTCAAGGTGCGTGTGGAAGCCGAAAACGGCGCTACCGCCGGCAAGACCGACCTTGCCAAGAGAGCAAAAGCGCTCAACCTCGATGCGATTCACGATACCGTTCACGAAATGGCACGCGATGAGGCCCGCCACGGCAAAGCACTCAAAGGTTTACTCGACAGATATTTCGGCTAAAATTGATTTGCAAAAAAGGGTGCGGCAATACCGCACCCTTTTTTATCCATAAGGAGAAAAACAATGGCTTCCGATCAAGAATATTTAGATTTTGTGTTAGAGCAGCTCTCCGAGGCGGAGGGCATTACTTCGCGCGCGATGATGGGGGAATACATTCTCTACTGCCGCGGCAAAGTGTTCGGCGGGATTTATGACAACCGCTTTTTGGTCAAACCCACCGCTGCCGCCAAAGCCCTCATGCCGGAAGCGGCGCTTGAAACGCCCTACCCGGGCGGCAAAGAAATGTTACTTGTAGAAGATATGGAAAACAAAGCCTTCTTGGCAAAACTTGTTGCCGCGATGTATAAAGACTTACCGGCACCGAAAGCAAAGAAGAAGGGATAAATACCTATGTCTATTCCGATTGAAACAGTTCAAACCGGCGAAATTCAAATGCGCTTCTTTCGCTTCGGCACCGGCAAGACACCACTTGTCATCATTCCGGGCTTAAGTGTGAAACCCGTGTCGGAAAGCGCCGCCGCGATTGCGAAACAATACCGCCAATTCGCCGAAGATTTTACAGTCTATGTGTTTGATCGCCGCGCCAATTTGCCGGCGCAATATACCGTCGCGCAAATGGCGGAAGATACCGCCGCAGCGATTAGCGCGCTCGGTCTTTGCCGCTACTGCCTGTTCGGCGCTTCGCAAGGCGGGATGATGGCAATGCTCATTGCCGCCGCGCACCCCGAAGCGGTGGAAAAACTCGCGCTCGGCTCGAGCTGTGTGCGTGTGAATGAAACCGCTTACCGTGTCATTTCTCACTGGGCGGAGCTTGCGCGCCGGCACAAAAGCGAAGCGCTGTATTTGGACTTTTGCCAAAAGGTGTACCCGCCGTCATTTTTTGAAAAATATAAAGATTTGTTCGTGGCGATGTCCGAAACCGTCAGCGACGCGGAGCTTGACAATTTTGTCACCCTGTGCGAGGGCACCGCCGGCTTTGATGCGCGCGCAGCACTCGCCGCTCTGCGCTGCCCGGTGCTCGCGCTTAGTGCTGCAGACGATGCCGTTCTCGGCGCACAAGCCGCCGCAGAGCTCGCTGCCGCAGGGCAGCAAAACCCGCAGTTTGAGCAGTACCTCTACACCGGCTACGGGCATGATGCCTACGACACCGCGCCCGACTACCAGCAACGGCTGTTTGATTTCTTTATTACTTAAAATGCAAAATCTCGGTAAGGTTAATGCCTTACCGAGATTTTTTACATTGCTTGAAAAATCATATGCATTTTTTATGCCTGTTTGCTTTGATCGGCGCCGCGCCTGACTATTCCGCGTTCGGCATAATAGCGCTCTTTTGCATCATACATCATCGCATCCGACTCTTTGAGCATCTCTTCCACCGACTTTTCGCCGCCCTCACGAAAACTATAGCCGATAGAGCAGTGGTAACCTGTTTCACCGACAGCATTCTCGATGCGTTTGATCAGCTTCATCAGTTCCAGTTGCGAAGTCCTGCGGCAAAGGATGACAAACTCATCCCCGCCGAGTCTGTACCCATACTGCCTGCTTCTGAGTGAGCGCACAAAGCAAAGCGCCAGTGTGACCAGCGCTTCATCGCCGGCAGTGTGCCCCTGATTGTCGTTAATATCCTTGAGCCCGTTCATATCAATAGAGATAAGCGCCGTAATTTCATTGGGATTCATACAAATATCGGCATGGTAGGCATGGCGATTGAGCAGACCGGTCAGCGAATCCTTTTTGGTATGCTGCAATATTTCAAATACATAGTAAATGAACAAAGCGGTGCCGAGTGTCGAACAGAATATTTTTGAAAAATCACTGCCGAAGACAAACGGGAAAATCAGCCCGGATGATAGCGCCAAACTCAAAAAGATAATGGGAACAAGCTCCATCCACTTCTTGTTGCTTCTTCTGACCAAAAGATACACTAAGAAAACGCAGTAAAGCCCCGCTACAATAAAGGGAAGATAGCCGAGAACACCGCGAGAAAAATTGTTTTGCGCATCAATTTTAAAGACAATGCCCGTAAAAATTGACACAAAATCGATCACCGCAAGAACGATGGCGGGAATGAAAATATACCAAGTCTGCCTCTTGACGAGCGTAAAAGTAAGCTGCGCAACAATAAACGGGGTCGCGCTGTAGCGAATTGCCATCAGTATACTGCGCAAAACCCTGTGCTCCGGCGCCTGTGCAACGGAAAACTCCACAAATACGGCAATAGAGAGCAAGAATACACCGACAACCAAAACGAACAAACGCCGAATGGTTTTTTTATCAAGAAAAACCGTAATATGCAAAGCGACGGAAAACGCCAATAGAATCAATATCAGCGACCAGTTTTGCAATAAGTACTCTTTTATCATCGTGCATCCTTCCACAGTGTCATCATCGCTTATTTTCCGCGCGCCTTAAAACTTAAAGCGTGCAGAAAATTCACCTTTTATTATAACACAAAAATAAAAAAAATAAAGTGCCTAAGCACATTTTTTGACAAAGTATTCTGTTCGCTGTTTGGTATTCCCCTTTGCCGAAAAAAACGACAACCGATGCAGTATTCCACATCGGCTGTCTTAATGAAAGGAAGAAAAGAGAATATAGCAAAAACGCTTCCTGGATATCAATTTTTCTAACTGCTTCTCTCTGATTGCATCTTTACTATAGCATGAAAATTCTTTTTTGCCTATATGCAAATTGCCCCCGATTTGTAGCCTAATCAACACCTCGGCGGCGCTCTGTTGCCTAAGCTACAAACGGCGCACAAATTGTAAATAAAAAAAGCCTTTACACACCTTGCGTAAAGGCTCAGAGTGTCGACAAAGTGGCTAAAACCACACTTGTCTTATTCTTTATGTTGTTTTTTGAGTGTTTTGTGAATTCATCAATAAATCAAGAATGATTAATTATAAATTTTTTGTTTTGAGAAAAATCACCGTAGCTACGGCGATTTTGTGTTTTTGCCAACTCGAGCTTGGAGTACATGGGAATAAGAGTAACCAAGGCTGATGTGCCTAAAAGCATTTCTTCGCGCACCTTTCTTTCGATTTTTCCCTTGCAATACGCAGTGTATTCCTGCAGAAAAAATCAAAAGAAATGCACACAAATAAATGCTTTTAGGTGCTTGCAGTTTGGCTTAATTAATTTTCTGTAAATACAAAGTAAATAGCGAAGGCAGGCTTTCTCCTGTCGAGGTATTTACTGCAGTAGTTACAAAAAGGAATAAGCCAAACCACATTATCCTTAATTGCTCTTATTCCCTGCCTCAGCGCTCGAGTTGACAAATTTTAGCTCACTTTCTCGACCTCTGTCAGCTTGTAGACAATGACTTTGTCTACAAGCTGAGCCTTTACACACATTGCGTAAAGGCTTTCATTACATTAAATCCTATTTTCTAATGCCGTATTTTTCGATGATATAGTCCATATCCTTATCACCTCTGCCGGAAAGGTTGATGAGCACGGAACCGTGATCCATCTGTTTGGCAAGCTTCATTGCATACGCCACGGCATGGGAACTCTCAATAGCGGGGATAATACCCTCTAAGCGCGAGAGTTTATAGAAAGCATCGAGCGTTTGCTCATCGTCCACAATATCATACTTGACTCTGCCGAGGTCTTTTAAAAACGCGTGCTCCGGTCCCGAAGAGGGGTAATCAAGCCCGCTGGCAATCGAGTAAACCGGTGCCGGCTCACCCGCTTCATCTTTGAGCATAATGGAGTTGAAGCCGTGCATCACACCCTCGCTGCCGTAAGTCAGGCTTGCCGCGTGGTCACCGAGTTTCTTGCCTCTGCCCAGCGGCTCTACGCCGTAAATATCCACCGGGTCATTGAGAAAGCCCGCAAATAAACCTGCCGCATTACTGCCGCCGCCCACGCAGGCAACAATACTGTCGGGCAAATGTCCTGTCATTTCCAAAAACTGCTCGCGCGCTTCAATGCCGACCACGCTTTGAAAATCTCTGACCATCATCGGGAAGGGATGCGGACCGAGCACGGAGCCGATGCAGTAAATGGCATCGTTATACTCTTTGCTGTAGGCTTCAAAAGCGGCATCTACCGCTTCTTTAAGTGTCTTTAACCCGTGGGTAACTTCAACCACGCGGGCGCCGAGCAGCTGCATTCTCGCCACATTCGGTGCCTGCTTTTTAATGTCGACACTGCCCATATAAATGTCACACTCCAAGCCGAAATACGCGGCTGCCGTGGCAAGCGCCACACCGTGCTGCCCCGCGCCGGTCTCGGCAATGACTTTTTTCTTGCCCATGTACTTGGCGAGCAGCGCTTCACCCATGCAGTGATTGAGCTTATGCGCACCGGAGTGGTTCAAGTCTTCGCGCTTGGCGTATAACTGCACCTCACCGCCCATCGCGTTTGACAGGCGCTCCAAGTGCGAAATCGGGGTGGGTCTGCCCTGAAACTCTTTGCGAATGCGGCGCAGCTCGGCGATGAATTTTCTCGACTGGCAAATGGAAAAATAGGCTTGGGTAATCTCAGCCATCGCCGCTTTGAGATTTTCATCAATATACACCCCGCCGTATTTGCCGAAGTAACCGTCTTTATCCGGGTAGTGTTGAAAATAGGTGTCAAAATCGATTCCGTTAAAAATCATCTTTTCTTCTCCTTAGGTATTTGCTATTGGTATCTAAAACCATTTTTTCTTTTTACCGATAATCGCGAGCACCGTTACCACCGCGATGGAGAGCAAAATCACAAAGAGGTAACCGTACTTCCAGTGAAATTCCGCCATACTGTCAAAATTCATGCCGTACCACCCGACAATGAGCGTGAGCGGAAAGAAAATACTTGTAATGACCGTAAAGCGCTTCATGGTGTGGTTGAGGCTTAAGTCGAGCGAAGCGGAATACGCATCCTGCAAATGCACGACAAGGGAGCTGAGCGAATCAATATCCTCTTTCAGGCGCTGAATTTTATTGTTCATATTGGCAATATAGCGCAAATCCTCTTCCACAAACAAATCGTTTTCATTCTCTTCGAGCGCTTCGGTAATATCGAGTAACTGCTCGTAGTAATTGTGCATGGTAAGCAGTTCTTTTTTGAGTGTCATCAAATCGAGGTTAAAGTCATCATCCGTATTGCCTTTAATAACATCTTCCTCAAGTTCGGTGATGCTGTTACCGGTTTTTTCGATATACTGCGCGCTGCCGGCAATCAAATATTCCAAAAAGGCATAGACAACCTTTTCAATCGTCACACCCTTGAGGTGGCGCTTATTGATAGCGGCAATGAATTTATTTTTGGTCGAAGAGTCGCGATCAAGCACATCGACCACAATGATCATATTTTTCTTAATGAGCAGCGCCACGCAGTCGTTATCATCATCCACATGCTGCGGATCGACAATATTCAGTTCCGTAAATGTGTAGTCATCAAACACATCTACCCCGCTGCGGAAGGTTTGGTTTGCCACCTGGCACGCCTCAATCGTGGTGTGAGAAAAGCCGAATTTTCTGCCGATTTCCACCAACTCTTGGGCACTTAAGTAGCCGGCAATCATTTGGTTTTCATCAATTTCATCACTGCTAATGGGCTCCACTTTGGCGCCTAATCTGTAAAACACGGGCTTTCCCCCTTTCTTTTTCAAAACACTGAAAGTATTGTACCACACGCATGCAAAAAAATCCACCTATAGTTAAAAAGCAGTCTTTTTTCGAGACTGCTTTTTAAAGTTTGGAGTTTGGAGAGTGGAGTTTGAAGTTGTGGTGGTGCCGCTTGCGGCACATTTTAATCAAGTGCGAATGTGTCGCCCACCATTTGCGCAAAGCGCAAACTTCATAGCGACAGCTACTTCATTGTGCAGCAACTTCATTTGCCGTTAGGCAAACTTCATTCAGCGCTCCGCGCCGCTGTTCCGCACTGAGCATTCCGCATGAAAAAAGCGGTTCGTTTTAACGAACCGCCCAGCGTGTAGAAAAACTCGTTTTTCTACACGCTGGCAGATGTTGAAAGAGTGAGCTAAAATTTGTCAATCTCTGCGCTGAGCTGTACATAGGTACCGCAAGCAGAGATTGGCAAAAACACAAAATCGCCGTAGCTACGGCGATTTTTCAGAAATTCATTCGGTTGCTGATTATTGGTGCGTTACCAAGCGCTTGCTTTGACACAAGCCGAAATCTGTAATAATATTCATCAGTCGTGTGGTTTTAGCCACTTTTTCGACAGTCTGAGCGGTTCGGAAAAACGAACCGCCATTATAACGCAACACTAGTGTTGCCACCTATAATTCCGAATTCCGCACTCCGAATTCCGCATTAAAAAAGCGGTCTTTCAAGGGACACCCGTAATAAAGAGGAATAGCTCAAAATCGCCTCTTTTTCGCTATAATTGCAGTAAAAACTGCTGTCTGGCGTCAGCCAAAACAGCAGTTTTTAACTTTATTCTAACAAAAAATAGGCTGATTTTGAGTGCTTTGCAGTTTTTGCT
>JAFRJB010000038.1 GCA_017432485.1 Clostridia bacterium | reverse complement strand
GTGCTCATTTTTTAAACTATTTTTATTCTTCACCGCCGCCGGAATCTTCTTGCGGTGTACTGTCTTGCCCTTCACCTTGCTGTCCTCCGCCGCCGCTGTCGCCGCTGTCGGAGGCAGACGATGACCCGTTGCCGCCTGCGTTTCCGCTGCTGCTGTTATAGCCGCCACCACCGGAATAATGGCCGGAGCAATACGACGGCATATCATCGCTGCGATAATAACCGAGCATCGTCGGGCAACCGTTAGAAGCAAGCATACCGGAATTAGTACAGTAATATGCTTCTGTCAACCCGGATTCGGCAGTCGGAAATTCTTTGGAATCTAAGCCGGAATGAACTTTATCCATCACATATTTAAATAAATTACCGGCAGGATTGTTCCATACATTGTAGATTTCACGCGGAATGTCGTATCCGTACCAAACCGCTGCTACATAATACGGTGTGCCGCCGACAAACCAACGGTCATTATCGTTATCGGTTGTACCGGTCTTACCAAAGGTAGTTTGCCCTTCAACATTATAAGGCGTACCGGTACCCATAGACATAACCGTTTGCAGTAAACGGTTCATAATTTCTGCAGTAGATTCCTCCACTGCAGGATGATTATCATAATCTGCTTTATCTAATATCACATTGCCCGAAGCATCTTCTACTTTATAGTAGAAATACGGTTGATGATACACACCGCCGTTGCCGTAGGCTTGGAAAGCAGCTGCCATTTCCAAGGTGGTTGCACCGTGCGTCATGGAACCGGTAGCAAGCGGAGAATAGGATTCATCGCCCGGATCTAAGTGCTTGAGCATGAATTTGTCTTTCAAATATTGATAACTGGTACTTAAGCCGAGGTCAGACAAAACGCGAGCGGAAATAGTGTTATAAGACTGTGCCAAACCATACTGAACAGTCACATAGTTACCGCCGCCGTAACCGCCTTGGTTCTTCGGCCAAGCCTGCCCGTTAATCGTTAAACTGGCGCTATTGGCATAGGTTTTTGACCAATATGTGGCACCGGTATCGATGGCAGGACCATAGACAGAAATCGGCTTAATGGTTGAACCGGGTTGACGCGGCGAATCGGTCGCTCTATTGAGCTCCCTTCGACCGGTTTTTTCACCAAGACCGCCTTCTATACCGACAACCCTGCCGTCATAATCCATAATCGTCATAGCAGATTGCACTTCGCTGTCTGCCACATATTCATGGGAATCATAAATACTGTCCATCGCGCTTTGAATATCTAAATCCACAGCGCTGTAGATTCTTAAACCGCCATAGTTAATTTTATTGGAAGCAGTTTTGGCGGTATAACCGTATTTTTCCATCAAATCCTGCTCAACTTGGTTAATAACAGCATCGGTATAGTAACTGTAGACAACATTGTCATCTTCATTTGCTTGTTGATTTAATTGGAATTTGATTTTGTATTTGAGCGCTTCATCATACTCTTTTTTGGTAATCAAATCCTGATCTAACATCAGTTTTAAGCAGTATTCGCGGCGCTCTTTATTATTATCGGGATTTAATATCGGGTCATATTTCGACGGAAACTGGGTAATCGCGGCAAGCGCAGCACTTTCCGCCAAGTTACATTCGGAAATTTCTTTGCCGAAATAAGTCTCTGCCGCCGTTTTTACGCCATAGCAGCCATGACTCAAATACACAGTATTCAAGTAAGCTTCAATAATGTCTTCTTTTGAGTAAAAACGTTCTAAATTCAGCGCATTAAGAATCTCTTTATACTTTCTGACATAGGTGACTTCATCTTCTTCTGTCAGGTTTTTAATTAATTGTTGTGTCAAGGTGGAACCGCCCTGCTTGCCGCCGTATTTGACAACAGCAGCAATCGTTCTGGTCCAGTCCACACCGTCGTGCTCATAAAAACGCTTATCCTCTAAGCCGACATAGCACTTTGCAATATACGGATTGGTATCTTCAATATCTACCCACACTCTGTTGATGGTTCCGAATAAACGGGTTACCTCTATCGGGTCACCGTTGGAATCATACGCATACACAAAAGATGTTTGGTTTTGAGAATAGCGATACTCTTTTAAATCGATTTTTAAATCGCCATGTATATAAGAATAGGAATAAATAAATACATAAAGCGCGACCGCAATAATTGTAATTGCAATCGTGAGTAATGTACCAATAATAATCAAAGCCGGTTTAGAAAGGCCTTTCTTTTTTTTCTTGGTTTTTGCTTTTGCCATTTATTATACCTCTGATTTGCCAAATACCGGGCCTCTTTGCAGAGGCCCTCGGTCTGCTTTATAGTTGCCTATAAAGTGAAGATTAAAGGCTCTTATCTTTGTTAAGTAATACCTTTAACTCAGCTGCTTCTTCATCAGACAATGTAACGCCCTTGCCCATTTTCTGATGTTCGGGAGACCACTCACGAATATCATACTTCGGTGCACGCTCATTCCAGCTGATTTTGTTAAGCTCTTTGGTCCAGCCCTTCGGGGTTTCCGAAAGCACGCCAAGAGTCTCAACGATTTCATATTTGAACTCTGCCGGCATAATCTTCTCCTCCTTATTATTATTAGTAATATATTATATAATTTTTTAATAAATGTCAATACCTGTTATATTATTTTTTTTTTCGAATATAATTTAGTAATGAATTTTTAGGAGGAAATATGAAAGGTATTGTTGAAGACAGAGCCATTGAACTCGGTAAATATATTACCGATACAAATGCTACTGTAAGGCTGACTGCTAAAAAATTCGGAATTTCCAAATCAACTGTACATACCGATGTCACCAAACGCTTAAAACACATCAGCCCCTCTCTATATAGCGAGGTCAGGAAAATATTGGATGAAAACAAGTCACAGCGCCATATTCGCGGCGGCATCGCGACCAAAGAAAAATATAAAAATTTACAATCCTAAGAAAATATTGTATAATAAAGAAAAAAAGAAAGGCAGTTTCAAAATGAAAATCGGATTTATCGGCTGCGGCAATATGGCAAAAGCGATTATGCGCGGCATTTTAAGTGCAAAATTATTTCAAAATAATGACATTTATGCAAGTGATGCACAACCCGAAATGCTCAAAGCTTTTTGTCAACAGCAAAACATTCAACCGTCAAATAACGCCGAGATTGCTACAATATGCGATATTGTACTACTTGCTGTTAAACCGCAAGTTTTCCCTATAGTTCTGCCGGAAATTGCTCCTCTCTTGGCAAATAATACACTGGTCATTTCCATAGCTGCCGGTAAAACAATAGACTTTATAGAAAGCCATATCGGTGCGCACAAAATCATTCGCATCATGCCGAATTTGAATGCTACCATTGCTCGATCCGTCAGCGCGCTTTGCGCGAATGCACTCTGTCAAGAAGATGATAAACAGAGAGCAAAAAGCATCTTTGAAAGCATCGGCAATGTATTTCTTTTAGAGGAAAAAGACTTTTCCGCCTTTAGCGCGGTTGCCTGCTGCTCCCCCGCTTTCAGCTTTATGTATATGGATGCCTTGGCACAGGCAGGTGTTGCCTGCGGCTTAGATAAAGATTGTGCTTATGCTGCTGCAATCGCTTCCGTTGCCGGCAGTGCGGCAATGCTGGCTGCTTCTGACGAAGAACCGCAAGTGCTCATAGAGCGCGTCTGCTCCCCCGGCGGAACAACCATTGAAGGTGTTCATGTGCTGCAAAATGAAAGCTTTCCTGCAACAATAAAAAAAGCGGTTGAAGCCTCGTATTTAAAAGATAAAAAACTTTAATATATTTAAAGTAAAGAAAGCGGCCGATTACGGTCGCTTTCTTTTATATCAAATAATATTATTCAGTTGCGCTTACAGATTCAGCTACCTCGCCTGCCTCGGCAGCAGCGCGGCGCTCTTGCAATTGCTCTCTGATTTCTTCCATTTTGCCTTTTTTCGCTAATTTATATTTGGTCGCAAACAGAATGGCACCTGCGAGCAAGAAAGCGGGCGGCAAAATAAACATTAACACATTCAAATCCGCCTTCAAGCTGTCCGGAACAACGCTCATTGCAACGGCGTTACTGTCAAACATGCTCCCTTCATAGCCTGCAATATGCATGGAAACACCGATGATAAGAAATGAAATAGCACCGGCAAATTTAACTAAAAAGGTCTGCATGGAGAAAACAATGTTTTCTGTTCTCTTTCCGAAAATGTATTCGCCATAGTCAACGCAGTCACTCATAATCAGTGTTAAAAGAATCGTCACCGACCCGAAACCGATTAAAGAGACTAAACCGATACCGCAGCAAATATAGAATCTGACATTGGTGGATGCATTATTAAATAAATAGTTATTAGATATAAACATTAACAGGAAACCGACAATCGGCGAACCGAGTGCCAACATCAAATGCCCTAATCGACCGGAACGTTTATATAACACTTTACTTAACAGCGGGAAACTGAGTAGCCCTATACCGATACTTGCACCGAGAACAATAACAAATTTGGAATAAAGCTGTTCATCGCCCCAAACATATTTAAAGTAATAAATCGCGCTACCTAAAGCCAAATTTTGCGCAATATTAATGAGTATAAATACAATAACGGCAATGACTAACTGGTCATTTTTTGTCAGTACTCTAAATGCTTCCTTGAGCTTGATTTTTTCCTTCTTTTCGCTGACATAATTGCGCTCTTTAATGGTAACGGATGCGACGAACATCGTTACAACAAATACAGCGGAAACAATAATTGCCCAAATAAAATAGCCTTTTTCTTTGTGTTCTGTTCCGGTAACCGCATCATAGCCGAGTTTCACAATCACAATCGGGGTTAAAACCTGCGTAGATAGCGCGCCGAGGCTTGTTAAAAGCCTTGCAAGAGTCGAAACGCTCTCACGCTCTTTTCTATCGTCGGAAACATTGGAATTAAATGCCCAGTACGGCACATCCACCATCGTATAGGTCATGCCCCAAATGACATAGAAAATCGCGATATACACACGCGGCGCATGAGAAGCCCAATACGGATTGAACAAAAAGATTACCGCTACCACATTGGCAAGTGTTCCCACTACCATCCAAAAGCGATATTTACCGAATTTTACGCGCGTATTATCCACAAATGTTCCCATAATCGGGTCATTGATGGCATCCCATAGTCTGGCAAAGAAAAACAGGACACCCATAAACAATGCACTGACACCTAAATTTTCGGTGCAATAATACATTAGGAAATTAGATACCAATGCATAGCACATATCTTTGCCGATACCGCCAAACGCATAGCCCCACTTCGTGCGAGCAGGAACTTTTTGTGCACTCATTTCTTCATCACCCCGTCAAGTTTCTTTTTATTTTTATATAACATCACACCGATGCTTACGGCTGCCGCAAGCAGAGCGGCTGCTGTGATATACAGAATTACGGTAATTCTATCGCCTGTGCGGCTGTTAGCGCCTTTTTCGGAAGTCTTGGTATCATCATTTGCAAGCGCCCCTTTAAAAGTCGTTTGAGGGGTGTTTTCAAAGACATTGCTTTGGAAATTGCCGGCATAGGCAAAATCATCTAAATCCGGGTAAGCTGCAGCAGTTTCATCTTCATCGGCTTCTTCGGCATCTTCTTCCTCTTTCTCGACAAAGGCCTCGGGGTTCTCCAGAAAATCATCCCAAACGGTGAAAATATCCTGAGTCGCCTTGACCACTTCCCCTTCTTCGGTCAATTTTGTCTGCACATACGCTCTGCCCAAGTAAGCATAATACCCTTCCACTTCTTCGGAAGAATACTGACTTTCATCAATTTTATAGGCTTCATCCAGCGTTTTATAATAGAGTTTGTAATCCACAATTGG
This sequence comes from Clostridia bacterium, assembly GCA_017432485.1. GTDB lineage: Bacteria > Bacillota > Clostridia > Oscillospirales > Acutalibacteraceae > RUG714. Next base: position 79,756 of record JAFRJB010000038.1, on the reverse strand, counting down.
GGTCACACTGCCCTTTTTGAGCCCGATACCGGAAGCGGTGCTGACATAGAGATTTTCGCCGTTTACCGTCACACCGTGGGCGCCGGTATTAAATGTTATGCGCACTTCCCCGTTTTTATCGACCTGGGAGCAGTCCATATTATCGATACCGTCAACATACACTTCTGCAGCGGCATAATCTTCAAAATCGCGGTCAATCGTAGCCCACGCATCACCGTTCGGCTGCAATTCTTCTATGCGCTTAAACGTAATGCGGCTCTCAGTTCCGGGCGACAGATAATAATCTTCCGAAACATTGGATGCAATCGCGGTTCTGACATAGTTGGTCAGAAAATCACCGACATAAACCGGCTTCAGCCCGGTAAACTCATCATACAGCGCAAAGCCTTTGGCTAGTGATTCATTTAAACCAATTAAATATTTCTTATTATCATTTTCCTTGATAATAATTTCATCATCCCCGTCTTTCATAAACATCTTGATGACTTTATTTCCCTCTTTATTGAGCGGGTTAACCAAGATGTTAAAGCCGGAAATCTGCAAGAAAGTCTCGCAAGGATTATAAATATAGTCAGTCTTTTTATCGTATTTGATATCTTTGATAGCTTTTTCCATTAAATCAAATAAGAAAGCGGAATTACACTCATAGAAATACACATCTTCGGCAATACCGCGAGAATCAAAAACATCTTTAATGTCGATATCACCGGCATCAATATTCTTTTGCATACAGGAGCCGTTGACAACACCGACAACATAATGATTTTTATAAGTCGTTTGAGAGGCTTTATACTTGTCGCCCGCCAAAGTGATGGCATCGGCATATAAATCACCTAACGGCGTTTCTTCCAGCAAAGAAATATCAATATCATCATCCACGCCGAAGATGGTCGTTTTATTTTGCGCCACTAAAGAATCAAGCGTGCCCTCAAATTCACCCATAACTGTCTCATAAGCAGTATTATAAACCGGGCTGTCGCCATACTTGCGATAAGTATTCTCTTTACCTTCCAGCTCATTTCCCTTACTGTCGCGCTCGTATTTCGGGAGAATATTGACAGCAATTTCACCATCACTCAAAATCTGAATTTCGCCGAGTGCAGAAAGCATTTCACCGGCACTGACAACTTTTGTGCTGCCGATATTATCACTAAACTCCTGATGGAGGTTAGAACAAATCAAGACATCTAATCCGCTAACCGACTGAGCCAGTTTTTTAGGGGTAAAATCCTTATTGTTATCAGCAAAGCTTGCAAGGCATACTACTTTATCGCACTTAGCTTTCAGCGTATCAATCTGATCTTGAGCGAATGCGATTTCTTCCTCAAAGTCATAACCGTCGCTTCTTGCAGTCGGGATATAATCTTTACATTTACCATCTACCACACTGAAAAAGCCGATACTCACGCCGTTCATCTGTTTGACGGTACTGACCGCATACACATCGGCACTGCTGTATTTGACATTACCGGAAAGAATTTCACAGCCTGCATAATCGCCATAGCGCTTGAGCGCTCTGAAACCGTAGGCATAATCATCTGTACCTAAACTGATTAAATCATAATCCGCCGCTTTCATTAATTGAGAGGAATACTTCGCATTGGAAAGCGAAGCTTCAGGCGATCCTTTGGTGAAATTCCCGCAATTGAGTAAAATCGCATTGTCGGTCATTTCCTTATAGCGCTGTATATAGCCTAAATCCTGTGTAAAGCCTTTCGTATCGGTAGTAAAAAGAACAGTTGCTAAAACTTCGCCTTGTGCCACTGCGGGAAGCAACGGCAAAACCCCTATGCAAAGCACAAGAGTAAACACCAAAATCTTAACAATCGTTCTTTTCTTCATACGCTGTCGGTACAAGCCTTCGGGTTTTCCCGAAGGCTTGTAAAATATTATTAGCAAATATTGGTCGCTACGATATTGATACCGGTGGAGCAAATATCCTCCACAATCACATCGCCGATTTGCACCGGTGCTTTCACGGTCACTTCGTTGAGCACCTTCATGCAATCAAACATTTTTTCTTTCGGTATCGCATCTGCCGATTTTACCGGCACTACCGGATGTTTGCCGCCTTCAACTTTGACAGTAGTCGTTAAGGGTCTGACCGGGTGGGTGCACTCGGTTTCGGCATATTTTTTACCGCGCGGGCAAGTGTTGCCTGTCACGGATACGACCACTCCGTTATCAATTGAAGCAGTCAGTTGGCAGCCCATCGGGCACGCAACACAAGTCAATTCTCTAACTTCCATTTTTAACCCTCCACTTCAATGAATAAGTAGTCGCCTTCGGAAAATTCCTGCAAATCTTCCGGTTTAATGACAATGTTTTCCATTTCACCGGGTGCCAATTTGCGCTTTTTCTTTGCGTAAATGACATTACCGTTTCTGGTCACTTTTACGGCAGCATTGGTATACACTTGACCGACTCTGAAATAAAGTTTTACCGGTTCTTCGCTACCGTCAATGCTGATTCTTTGCGGCACCACATAGCGCACACCGTTAATGCCTTTTGTATGCACTCTGAATTCCGGATACTCTTTTTTACCGAGAATGTAGTTAGCCGCACCTTCACCGGCTGTTTGCGCTTCTTGGGTGACGAAGTCCACAAGGTCATGCACATGCAGCACATTACCGCAGGCAAAAATACCTTCGTGGTTGGTTTCTCTGTATTGGTCAACCACCGCACCGCCTGTCACTTTATCGAGCTTAATGCCGACTGCGCGGGACAATTCGTTTTCGGGCAGCAAACCGACAGAGAGCATCAATGTATCACAAGGAATATACTCTTCCGTGCCGGGAATGGGCTTCAAGTTGCCGTCTACCTTCGAAATGGTGATTCCTTCTACTCTGTCTTTACCTTTAATTTCGGTAACGGTATGAGAGAGTTTGAGCGGAATATCGAAGTCTTCCAGGCACTGCACAATGTTTCTGGTCAAACCGCCGGAATACGGCATCAATTCGCAGACCGCCTTCACCTTGGCGCCTTCAAGGGTCATTCTTCTTGCCATAATCAAACCGATATCACCGGAACCGAGAATAACCACTTCTTTACCGGGTAGGTAGCCTTCAATGTTTGCAAATCTCTGCGCGGTACCGGCTGTCATAACACCTGCCGGGCGCGTGCCGGGAATGGAGATAGCGCCTCTGGGTCTCTCGCGGCAACCCATTGCCAAAACAATGGCAGTCGCGGAAATTTCCATCAATCCGTCTTGCTTATTAATGGCAATGACCACATTATTGGTGGTAATGTCTAAAACCATGGTATTAACTTTTACATCAATATCGGTCTTTTCAACCTCATCAATAAAGCGCGCCGCGTATTCGGGACCGGACAATTCTTCGCCAAAATAGTGTAAACCGAAACCGGTGTGAATACACTGTTCCAAAATACCGCCTAAGGTTTCATCTCTTTCACAAATGAGGATCCTTTCGACTCCGCATTCTTTTGCTTTTAAAGCTGCCGCCATACCGGCAGGACCGCCGCCGACAACGACTAAATCATACTTCAACATCAATCCTCACCTCACTTTGTTTTACCGACAACGATGTTGGAATCGTCGCCAAACTTTGTAATATCCAACAAATCCTGATTGCGCTCTCTGGCAATAATTTCCGCAACCTTCGGTCCGCAGAAACCGCTTTGGCATCTGCCCATACCGGCTCTGGTGCGGCGCTTAACGCCATCCATATCCCACGCCGGAATCGGACCGTGGCAAGCGGCAATAATCTCGCCTTCCGTCACCGTTTCACAGCGGCACACGATTTGACCGAATGCCGGGTCGTTTTCAATGAGTTCTCTGCGCTCAACAGTCGATAACTCTCTAAATCTAATCGGTTCGGGGCGCGTTCTGTGCCACTTGACTTTCTTGGGCAGTCTGCCGCAGACATCGAGCATAATGTCTTGCACATACTCGGCAATCGCCGGTGCCGCGGAAAGACCGGGAGACTCAATACCCGCCACATTAATAAAGTGCGGATTCACTTTGGAAGGTTCAATAATAAAGTCGCCCTTCGTGCTGTGCGCTCTTAAACCGGCAAAGGAAGTAATCACCGCGTTGAGCTTCACATTCGGAATGGAATAACTTGTATACTTTCTAACCATATCCAATTCATCGGAAGTGGTAGTGATGTCATCTTTGCCTTCAATATCTTTAGCGGAAGGACCAGTTAAAATATTACCATCGACTGTCGGGGTAACCAAGACACCTTTACCCATTTTAGTCGGGCATTGGAAAATGACATGATTGACAACGCCGCCGAGAGATTTATCCATCAAAAGATATTCGCCTTTTCTTGCCACAATCTCAATAGAATTATCGCCAATGAGTGAAGCAATGTAGTCGGAATAAATACCGGCAGCATTGATTACATATTTTGCTTCTATTTGCTCGCCGGACTCTGCTTTAATGGTAAAGAGTTCATTTTCAAATTGAATGTCATTGACAGCAAAATTGCGGTACAGCTCAACTCCGTTAATGACCGCCACTTCTGCCGCAGCCAAAGTCAATTCATAGGGGCAAACAATCGAAGCTGTTTTTGCCCACAACGCACCGAGTGCTCTCTTACTGACATTCGGCTCTAACTCATGCAGCCTGTCTTGACCGATAATCTTTAAGCCGGGAACACTGTTTTCCATACCTCTGTCATAGAGCTCTTTGAGTGTTTCCATTTCTTCTTCGCTAAAAGCTACAACAAGAGAGCCGATATTTTTATACGGCACACTCAGCTCTTCGCAAAGGTAACCCATTAATTTTGTTCCTTTAACATTTAACTCCGCCTTTAAAGTACCGGGAACGGCATCGAAACCTGCGTGAACGATGGCGCTGTTGGCTTTGGATGTGCCCATCGCAACATCATTACATTTTTCGACTAAGGCAATCTTAATGTCGTATTTACTGAGTTTACGCGCAATAAGAGAGCCGACGACGCCGGCACCGATTATGGCAATATCGTATGACATATTTCTACCTCCTGATAGATTGATACATAAATTATATAATATTAATAATTTATTGTCAATATATAGTAGTAACCAAATAAAAAGAAAAACAGCGGTTTTCCGCTGTTTTCACATCTGAATATTTAAAATTTTCACTGCCAAAGTAAAATACATTAAAACCGTGGCGCAGTCGGTAATGGTTGTAATCAGAGGCGACGCCATCAGCGCCGGGTCAAGCTTAATGGATTTGGCTATGAGCGGCAGGCAGCAGCCGAGCGTTTTGGCAAAGCAAACCACAAATATGATGGTAATACCAAGCAACAAGGCGTAGCGCGTAATTTCATCGAGCGGGTGCGAAGACCAATAAATGATATACATTCTTGCGGTATTGACCACAGCAAGCGATGTGCCGACAATCAGCGCCACGCGAATTTCCTTAAACCACACCTTGAAAATATCTTTCGGATGAATGGTATCAATCGCCATACCGCGAATCATCAGGGTGCTTGTTTGCGAGCCGCTGTTACCGCCGGTATCCATTAACATCGGCACAAAAGAAACCAACAGCGGGAAAAGATGAAAAGCGTTTTCATACCGCTCGATAATCATGCCGGTAAACGTGCCGGAAATCATTAAGATAATCAGCCACAAGATACGGTTTCTGGCGTGCTTGAAAACACCTGTTTTAAAGTAAGTATCTTCCGAGGGCAGCATTGCCGCCATTTTTTCAAAGTCTTCGGTGTTTTCTTCCTGCATAACGTCCATCGCGTCGTCGACCGTGACAATACCGACCAGTCGGTCTTCTTTATCAACTACAGGCAGCGCCAAAAAGTCGTATTTATCGAACATTTTGGCAACGGTTTCCTGGTCTTCACCGGTTTCTACGCTGATGAAATCTTTGTCCATAATATCGCCGATGAGCGCACCGTCTTCGGCAAGCAAAATGTCCTTGACCGTCACCACGCCCATAAGTATATTGGATTCGCTGGTCACATAGCAAGTGTAAATCGTTTCTTTATCTACACCGGTGCGGCGAATGCGCATCAAAGCATCATCGACTGTAAAAAACGGCTTCAGTGCTACATATTCGGGCGTCATAATACTGCCGGCACTGTCTTCGGGATAGCGCAGCATTCTGTTAACGGTTTTTCTGTCTTCCGGGTCTAAATGACCGAGAATGCGCTTAACAATGCTCGCCGGCATTTCTTCAATAACATCGACCGTATCATCCAGATACATTTCATCCAACACTTCGCTCAACTCGCTTGCCGAGAAACTCTCAATCAAGTCTTCCTGGATGTCGTGGTCCATATCGGCAAAGGTCTCTGCTGCCAGCTCTTTGGGGAGAATTCTAAATGCCCTGACAGCATCTTCTCTGTCAAGACTTTCAAAAAACAGAACGATATCTGCCGGTTCCATTTTAGACATTTCTTTTTTGAGCTCGCTAAAGTGCTTTCCCTCTAACATTTGCTCTAATTCTTCAAACATCTTTCTCCCCCTTTCATCAAAAATAAAACTCTTTGCAGCGCAACGGCGACAAAGAGTCTTGAAATTCAATCATTGCCACCGTATGAGCTTTGGTCGGGTTTAAGCATTTGAATAGTATTGGTTGCAATCAAATCACAAAATGAAAACCTAAAATTTTATTGATTGAAACTGCATAACATCTCTCGCTTAGTAATTTTTGAGATAATTTGCTTGTTTTTGATGCCGCTTAGCTGGCGCTAAGCAAAGAAAAAACGAGTAAATTAGCCAAAAAGGGCAAGCGAGAGACAATAGTATTCGAGTGCTTAAACCCGTAGCAGGGCAGTGAAGTTGCATTAAGAAATTAAATTCCACCCCTGCAATTCCGTTTGAGTGGTAGAGTTGAAAACAAAAAACTCTTTGCAGCGCAACGGCGACAAAGAGTCTTGAAATTCAATCATTGCCACCGTATGAGCTTTGGCATCGCAGGGCAGTGAAGTTGCATTAGATTATGCCTTGGTTTCGACATAACCTGCTAACCAGCTCAATGTGTCTCCACATCTTCGCGGCAGCAACCCATTAACTGAAAACAGTTTAATATCAATTCGAAATTGATTATCCCTGTGGTTACCTCACCTAACGGAAATTCAAATGTACAACAATAATATACCTTAATATAGCATTTGTCAACAGTTATTCACACGAATTTCGCCAAATACTTTGCCGACCTTATCGCGAATGACCAATTCTGCCAAATTATCGGCATCGGTTTTACTTAAATTGATAAGCACCAAATGCTTCCCTCTAAAGTAACGAATTAAGCCCGCAGCCGGGTAAACGACAAGAGATGTGCCTGCCACAATGAGCGTATCCGCTTCCATAATTGCTTTAACAGCGCCATTTATAACCGCATCATCGAGCCCTTCTTCATATAGGACAACATCGGGTTTTATCGTACCGCCGCAACTGCACTTCGGAATCCCGTCACTCTCTTTAACAAACTTGACATCATAAAACTTGCCGCACTTCATGCAGTAATTGCGCAGCACCGAACCGTGGAGCTCATACACTGTCTTTGAGCCTGCTTTTTGGTGCAACCCGTCAATATTTTGTGTGACGACCGCCTTTAGTTTCCCCGCTGCTTCCAAAGCGGCAAGTGTCTTATGCGCCTGATTCGGCTCGGCATCCAGAAAGAGCATTTTATCTTTATAAAAGCGATAAAACTCCTCCGGATTACGCATGAAAAAGGAATGCGAAATAATCTGCTCCGGCGGGTAATCATACTGTTGATGATAGAGCCCGTCGACACTCCTGAAATCGGGAATCCCGCTTTCCGTAGACACACCGGCACCGCCAAAAAAGACAATATTGTTGCTCTCATCAATTATCTGTTGTAGAGTCATTTTTTCCACCTCCGTTTTGTATTATGATAACGCTTTAAACTGCTCAATGACTGTTTTAAAATCCTCTATGGCTGTTGTTACCACTTCTTCACTTTCCATATCAATTTCCGCTACTTTGAGCGACTCTAACGGGCTCTTTGAACCGCCGCATGACAGGAAATCGATGTATTTTTTGACATACGCTTCCCCTTCGCTTTCAATGCGCTTAACAATCGCGGAAGCCGCACAGATGCAAGTGGCGTATTTATAGACATAAAAGTTATAGTAGAAATGCGGAATTCTCTCCCATTCATGGCGAATTTGCGCATCTAAAACAACTGTATCACCGAAGTATTTTTGATTGACAGCTTCATATTTTTTGCAAAGCAAATCGGCAGTTAGAATTTCGCCCTGCTCACATAACGCGTGCATTTCTTTTTCAAAGGCGGCAAACATGGTTTGGCGATACAATGTGCCTTTGTAAGTTTCCATCAATTCATTGAGAATATATTTCTTTTGCGCTGCGTTGTCGCTGTCGCGAAGCATTTTGTGTGCGAGTAGAATTTCATTCACTGTTGAGGCAACTTCCGCCACAAAGATGGTGTAGTTTGCCTGTTGCGGCGTGTTATTCCGGTTGGAATAATAGGTATGCATCGAGTGCCCTGCCTCGTGCGCCAAAGTCGAGATATCGTTGAGTGTTCCGTTGTAATTGAGCAGAATATACGGCTGAACACCGTAACAGCCGGCACTATAGGCGCCGCCTTTCTTGTTTTCGGTCGGAAATACATCAATCCACCGCTTGTTGCGAATGCCGTCTTCTAAAACGCTGACATATTCTTCCCCTAAAACTTTAAGCGCATCGAGAACGGTATCCACAGCGGTTTCATAGCTGTAAGTCTCGTTCATCTCACCCACCAGCGGTGCATAGATATCATACATATGCAACTTATCAACACCAAGTGCTTGTTTTTTGAGACTGTAATAGTCAAAAATGACATCCATATGCCGCTCGACCGTATTAATTAAATTGTGATAGATAGAGGAAGGTACTTCATCCGCAAACACGCTTGCTTCCAAGCTTGAGGGGAATTTTCTGATTTTTGCAAGGGTTGTCTTTTCCTTCACATAAGCATTTAGCAGCGCCGCATAGGTGTTGGCAAATTGCCCATAAGTGCGGTAAAGAGTTTCAAAAGCGCTTTTTCGCACTTCCCTGTTATCGGAAAACATATACACAATGTAATTGGAGTCATTGAGCGGCACCGTATTTCCCGCTTCATCTTTTATGTCGCCAAAAGATAAATCCGCATAAGAAAACACATCGCGCGCGCCTTCTTCGGCACCCAAGCACATTTGCATTTGCGCCATCAGCTTCTCGCCGCTGTCATCAAGCATATGCGGCTGATAGCGGCGCTCGGTTTCTATATTTCTGCGATATGCTTCGAGTGCCGGGTATTCTGCAAAACACCTGTCAAGTGTTGCCTGCTCTAAAGCAATTAACTGCGGCGAAATAAAGTAAGTTGCGGCACTTAATTCACTGAATAGGTCTTCACACTTCCCGCTTAAAGCCAAAAATGTGTTGTCGGAAGTATCGGTATCGGAATTTAGATGCGCATATTCATATAGTTTTGAAATGAGCAATTCACACTGCGTGTATAATTCCAGGGTCTGATATAGTTCTTTCGCCCCGACAAGCATTTCTTCTTTCTTTTCCGAAAGCGCGGTAATGAGGGCTTTCGCCTTTGCAAAATCCGCTTCAAACGCCTCTAACGAGGGGTAAATTAAATCTGTATTCCAAGTGTACCTGCGCTCAACTTCGTTGCGTTTCACGGTTCAAACTCCTTTCACTGTATCTATTTCTATTATATCCCTTTCCTCATATTATTCAACCGCTTTCGGTGAAATGTTTCAAATTCTTATTGAATAATGAATATAACAGTGTTATAATAAATATTTGTAAATTTTATTACAATTATAAGCAAAAGTAAGGATGTAAGAAGAATGACTCTAATTGACATTTTAACCCAAAACGCATGCACGTATCCGGATGAAACCGCACTGGTGGAAATTAATCCGGAATTTCAACCTGAAAGCAAGACCACTTGGCGCGAGTATTCTCTCATTCAGCCGGAACCCGGCAAACCGTTTAGAAGAGAAATCACTTGGAAAGAGTTTGAAGCCAAAGCCAACCGCTTTGCGAACCTTCTCTTAGCCAGAGGCTGTAAAAAGAATGAAAAAGTGGCAATTCTATTGATGAATTCCATTGAGTGGTTACCGATTTATTTCGGTATTTTAAAAACCGGCGCCATTGCCGTACCGCTCAATTACCGATACACCGCAGAAGAAATCAAGTATTGCTTGGAAAAGAGCGACAGCACAAGGCTTGTTTTCGGCCCCGAATTTGTGGGCAGAATCGAGCAAATCTGCAACCAAATTCCTCAAGTCAAAGACATTTTTTATGTGGGTGAAGACTGCCCGTCGTTTGCCGACAGTTTTGAAAAAATGACTTCGTATTGCTGCGAGCAATCGCCCGCCATTCAGTTAACAGAGAGCGATTATGCCGCTATCTACTTCTCTTCGGGCACCACCGGTTTCCCGAAGGCGATTTTACATAAGCACCGCTCTTTGGTACACGCTGCCATGGTTGAGCAAAACCACCATTCCCAAACACACGAAGATGTGTTCTTGTGCATTCCGCCTCTCTATCATACCGGCGCAAAAATGCACTGGTTCGGCTCTTTCCTGGTCGGCGGCAAAGCCGTGCTGCTCAAAGGCGTGAACCCGCAGTGGATTATCAAAGCGGTTTCCGAAGAAAAATGCACCATCGTATGGTTACTCGTGCCGTGGGCGCAGGATATTTTAGATGCGATTGATTCCGGCAAAATCCATTTGGAGAATTATGAGCTTTCACAGTGGCGCCTGATGCACATCGGTGCGCAGCCCGTGCCGCCTTCGTTAATTAAGCGTTGGTTAAAAGTATTCCCCCACCATCAGTATGATACCAATTACGGTTTGAGCGAATCCATTGGCCCCGGCTGTGTGCATTTAGGTGTAGAAAACACCCACAAGGTCGGTGCTATCGGTAAAGCCGGTTACGGCTGGCAAACTGCCATTGCCGATGAAAACGGACAACCCGTTCCAAAAGGCGAAGTCGGTGAACTGTGTGTCAAAGGCCCCGGCGTGATGACCTGCTACTATAAAGATGAACAGGCAACTGCCGATATGATTAAAAACGGCTGGCTCTTTACCGGCGATATGGCGATGGAAGATGAAGACGGGTTTATTTACCTGGTTGACCGCAAAAAAGATGTTATTATCACCGGCGGCGAAAACCTCTACCCGGTGCAAATTGAAGATTACCTCAGAAAGAACGATGCGATTAAGGATGTCGCCGTTATCGGTCTTCCCGACGCAAGGCTCGGTGAAATTGCCGCTGCCATCATCCAGGTGAAAGAAGGCTACAGCTTAACGGAGGAAGAAGTCAATCAATTCTGCATGGGTATGCCGCGCTATAAGCGCCCGCGCAAAATCATTTTTGCCGATGTACCGCGCAACCCGACCGGTAAAATTGAAAAGCCGAAACTCAGAGAAATGTACTGCGGCGAAAGTTTGGTCGCTCAAGAGATTAAAAACTGATTGCAATACTGCAATTATGAAGGAGATAGTATGAAAAAGTTATTGCTCGGTAATGCCGCAGTGGCAAGAGGTGCTTATGAAGCCGGCGTGAATGTCGTATCCTCTTACCCCGGCACTCCCAGTACCGAAATTACGGAAGAAATTGCAAAATTTGAAGAAGTTTACGCCGAATGGGCACCCAATGAAAAGGTTGCTGCCGAAGTAGCTATCGGTGCCGCTATTGCCGGCGGCAGAGCGATGAGTTGCTGCAAGCATGTCGGTTTAAATGTGATGGCTGACCCGGTCTTTACGGTAAGCTACATCGGTGTGAACGGCGGGCTGGTTTTCTGCGTAGCAGATGACCCCGGTAAGCATTCCTCTCAAAATGAGCAGGATTCGCGCCACTATGCCGAAGCGGCTAAAATCCCGATGCTTGAACCTGCCGACTCTGCGGAATGTAAAGAATTCACTAAACAGGCGTTTGCACTTTCCGAACAATTTGACACCCCTGTTTTTCTGCGCCTTTCCACCAGAGTCTCTCACTCCCAGAGCCTTGTAGAACTCTGCGAAAGAGAAGATGTGCCGGTCAGAGAATATCAAAAAGATATTGCCAAAAACGTGATGATGCCCGGCAATGCAATTAAAAAGCATGTTGTTGTTGAAAAGCGCACGGAAGATTTAAAAGCGCTTGCCGAAACCACCGCGATAAACGTTGTCGAAGATAACGGCGCAAAAATCGGCATTATTACCGCCGGTATTGCTTATATGTATGCCAAAGAAGCTTTGGGCAACAAAGCAAACTTTTTAAAACTCGGTATGGTGTACCCCCTGCCCGAAAAGCTTATTTCGGATTTTGCCGCAAAGTGCGACAAAGTGTTTGTGATTGAAGAGCTTGACCCGGTACTTGAAAACTACTGCAAATCCATCGGCGTGGAAGTCATCGGCAAAGATGCCTTCACAATGCTCGGCGAATACACCCCTGCTATGATTGCCAAAGCCGTTTTGGGCGAAGAGGCACCTGCTTGCGCTGCCATCGAAGAAGCTATTCCTGCAAGACCGCCGGTGATGTGCCCCAGCTGCCCGCACAGAGGCACTTTCTATGTGCTTAAAAAGTTAGGTTTAACCGTTTCCGGTGATATCGGCTGCTATACCCTCGGTGCTGTGGCGCCGCTCGCGAGTGTAGACACCACCATTTGTATGGGTGCTTCCGTTTCTGCCGCATTAGGTATGGCAAAAGTCAAAGGCAGTGACTTCAATAAAAAATTAGTTTCCGTCATCGGTGACTCCACCTTTATTCACTCCGGTATTACGGGGCTGATCGATATTGTTTATAATAAAGGTGCGAATACAGTCATTATTTTAGACAATTCCATTACCGGTATGACCGGTCACCAGGATAACCCCACCACCGGCAAAACCATTCGCGGCGAAGCGACCAAGCAGGTTGACTTGATTAAACTTGCGCAGTCCGTCGGCATTGAGCACGTCGTAGTGGCAGACCCCTTTGATGTGAAGAACTTTGAAGCGGTTGTCAAAGCGGAAGTCGAGCGCGATGAGCCGAGCGTTATTATTGCGCAAAGACCCTGCGCCCTCTTAAAGGGTGTAAAATATGAAGGCAAATGTCATATTTCCGAAGAATGCCGCAAGTGTAAGCTGTGTATGAAGCTCGGCTGCCCTGCCATTTCTCTCAAAGGCGATGCCGTGGAAATTGACACCACGCAGTGCAACGGCTGCGGGCTTTGCATGAATGTTTGCCCGTTTAAAGCAATCAAAAAGGAGGAAAAGTAACATGACAGATACCAAAAAGATTATGATTGTCGGCGTAGGCGGTCAAGGCACTCTCCTCGCAAGCCGCATTTTAGGCAACACCGTTATTAACGAAGGCTACGATGTCAAACTCTCCGAAGTACACGGCATGAGCCAAAGAGGCGGCAGTGTTGTGACATATGTCAAATACAGTCAAAAAGTGTATTCTCCGATTATCGGCAAAGGTGAAGCGGATATTATTCTCGCTTTTGAACTGCTCGAAGCCTACAGAGCGCTTCCCTACCTTAAAAAAGGCGGCAAAATCATTGTCAACACCCAGCAGATTAACCCGATGCCGGTGATTACCGGTGCTGCTGATTATCCGGTAGAAATCGAAACAAAGATTGCTGCAAGCGCAGACCTCATTGCTGTGGATGCATTGAGCCTTGCTAAAGAAGCCGGTAATATTAAAGCCGTGAATGTGGTGCTCATCGGCATGCTTGCAAAAAGCAGCGAAATTGAAAAAGAAAGTTGGCTTCAAACCATCAAAACAACGGTACCGCCGAAGTTTTTGGAAGTCAACTTAAAAGCATTTGAATTAGGGTATAATCATTAAATAAAAATGATTTAGTTATGAAAAAACACAATGAAAGCAGGTGAAAAAATGAGTTATTTGAACAAAGACATTGAGACCATGCCGCGTGAACAGCTCAAAGAATTGCAGCTCGAGCGCCTTCAAAAGCAAATTGCTCACTGTTACGAAAGAGTGGAATGCTTTAGAAACCGCATGGACGAAAAAGGCTTAAAGCCCGAGGACATTCAATCTTTAGAGGATTTGGCGAAAGTGCCGTTTTCCTACAAAAAGGATTTGAGAGATTACTACCCCTTCGGTCTTTTTGCGGAGCCCCTCAAAAATGTGGTGCGTTTCCACGCATCGAGCGGTACAACCGGCAAACGTATTGTGGTCGGTTACACCAGAGAAGATTTAGAAGTGTGGGCAGAATGTGCCGCACGCATGATGGTTTCTTTAGGCATTACCGATGAAGATATTGTGCAGGTTTCCTATGGCTACGGTTTATTTACCGGCGGCTTCGGTGTACACTCCGCTGCCGAAAAAATCGGCTGTGCCGTCATCCCGATGTCTTCCGGCAATACCAAACTGCAAATTCAAAATATGGTTGACTTTGGTGCAACCGTACTGTGCTGTACCCCTTCTTATGCAATGCATTTAGGTGAAGAAGTCAACAGAGCCGGACTCAAAGATAAACTCAAACTCAAATACGGCATTTTCGGTGCCGAGCCCTGGACTGAGAGCATGCGCGCCGAAATTGAAAAAAGTTTGGGTATTAAAGCCTGTGATATTTACGGATTGACCGAAGTCATCGGCCCCGGCGTTGCCTGCGAGTGCGCCGAAAAAGCCGGCATGCATATTTGGGAAGACCATTTTCTGGCGGAAATCATTGACCCGGATACCGGCGAAGTGCTGCCGGAAGGCTCTACCGGTGAACTTGTTTTCACCTCTCTTACCAAGCAGGCTTTCCCGGTTATTCGCTACAGAACCAGAGATATTTGCCGCTTGGAATACACACCCTGCGCCTGCGGCAGAACTCACCTTAGAATGTGCAAACCGCAAGGCAGAAGTGATGATATGCTTATTATCCGCGGTGTCAATGTATTCCCCTCTCAAATTGAAGAAGTGCTGCTTAAAACCAGCGGCGGTGATATCACACCGAACTACCAAATTGTGGTTGACAGAATCAATAATAGCGATACATTCGATGTGAATGTCGAAATGAGCGAAGCACTCTTTGCCGACGAAGTCAGAAGTATTGAACAAATTGAAAAGCGTATCACCGGTGAATTGCGTTCCACCCTCGGTATCGGCGCCAAGGTACACTTGGTTAACCCGAAATCCATCGAGCGCAGCGAAGGCAAAGCGAAGCGCGTGATAGACAAGAGAAATTTACACTAATTTTTCTTTCATTTAATTTGGAGGTATAGTTATGATTACAAAGCAATTATCTGTTTTTGTGGAAAATAAAAAAGGCAGATTATCTGCCATCTTAAACTGCCTTGCCGAAAACGGCATTGACCTCTCTGCCCTTTCGCTTGCCGATACAAGTGAATTTGGTGTATTAAGGCTGATTGTCAATGACCCCGAGAAAGCGAAGGCGCTTCTAAATGATATTGGCGTGATTGTAAAAATCACCGATGTGCTCGCCGTGGTTCTTGATGATAAGCCGGGCGGTGCCGCAAAAATTATTGAAGCGCTCTCCCAAAACGATATCAGTGTAGAATATATGTATGCATTTGATACCAAAATTACCGGCAAAGCGATTATGGTTGCCAAGACCGATAATGTCAAAGCCGCCGATGATTTGCTTATTGCAAAAGGCCTTGCAGATGTATTACCGCCGGATGGATTTAAAGGATAGTCATTACATAAAAACCGCGTTTTATTTTAAACGCGGTTTTATTTTTACAATATAAAACAGCCGGAACGCGACTGCATTCCGGCTGTTTTTGCGAGGTAAGTGCGCAAAATACGCAACATTATTTTACAGGCACATAAATATAGCTTTTATCGCCTTTGTAAAATTCAAAACAGAGTTTTGACTCATCGTATTTGTAGTCGACAGAATCAAACCAAGAGGAAAAGATTTCTTTCCAAGCGGCAGAGAGTTGCTGCGAAAGTGCTTGAGCACTCTCTGCCTGCGGCACTTCAAACACCGCATACTGCGCAGCAGGCACCGTAATCGCTTCAAAGCCTGCGGCAGGTGTTTCATCTGCCGTTTTATAACCGAAGAAATATTTCAGTTCACCGGAAACCTCTTCCGGGTGCATCCAAAGCGCGACTTCGCCTTGATCATCACACCCGGCAGGATACTGCGGGTATTTACTAAAATCGACTTTCCCCCAATAACCGCCCTGCACTTCATCGGCAGTATCAATCATATAACCGAAGACTTTAAAAGCATCTTCATTTTTAATTGTCACATTCATAGTCAATTCCCCTTTCATTTTGCGGTAAACACTGGGTGCTAACCCGAATTCTTTTTCAAAAGCTTTGGTAAAACCGGCGTGGGTATCATAACCGTATTTAAGCGCCGTATCCAAAACCGCTTCACCGCCTGCCAAGTCTCGGGCGGCTGCAAGCAGCTTTTGCTTGCGCATATACTCGCCGGGGCTTACGCCGTAAAACGCTTTAAATACACGGCAAAAGTGATAGAGCGAATAACCCGCCTGCTCGGCTAACTGCTTTGCGGTAAGCGTTTCACCCAAGTGAGCGGCAATATACGCAAGCGTTTGCTGCATTTGTTCGTTATAGCCCATAGAATACCTCTTTTTTCTCTATGTTCCTTTATTAGTATAGCAAAATAACGGGGATATTTCTTTTCCTGTTTTGCTCAAAAAAAGAAGTTGCCGCCAATCAAAAGATTGGCGGCAAAAGCTTATTTTTCGTTCATTTTCCAGCCATTATGGTCAGTATGAAGCAGGTGGTGCGCTTTCTTACCGAGCGGAGCACCTAAGAACTCCGAATAAAGCGTTTGGATTTGCGGGTTTTCGTGAGAGAAACGAATCGGATTGGTATAATCGAGTTTGCGCAATCTCTCGCCTCTGACCTCATACATCTTATTGTGGTGGAGGTGAATCGGTTGACCGCCGCCGCCTACACAGCCGCCGGGGCAAGCCATGACTTCTACGAAATCATATTCCACTTCACCTGCTCGAATGGCTTGAATGAGCTTTCTGGCGTTGCCGAGACCGCTGGCTACCGCGCAGCGAACCGTAGTGCCTTGAATATCGAAGGTTGCTTCGTTCCAGCCGTCATGATAACCGCGCACTGCCTTGAATGCATCGGGGTCCGGGTTTTTACCGGTTGCCAGATAATAGGCAGATCTGAGCGCCGCTTCCATCACACCGCCGGTTGCGCCGAAGATAACAGCTGCACCGGTGCCGGCACAAAGCGGATCATCAAGGGGTTTATCCTCTAAATCCTTGACATTGATATTGGCAGCTTTAATCATCTTGACAAATTCGCGCGTAGTCAGCACAAAGTCAACATCCTGCCCTCTCGCCTCGTCTTTCATGGTTTCATACGAGCATTCCATTTTCTTAGCCACACAAGGCATGATGGAAACGAGAACGATATCTTTCGGGTCTCTACCGATTTTCTCGGCAAAATAGCTCTTAGTGATAGCACCGAACATCTGCTGCGGGCTCTTAGCAGTCGATAACTGCGGCACCATATCCGGGTACTGCGACTTCAAGAAACGCACCCAACCCGGGCAGCAGGAAGTAAACATCGGGAATTTATAATCTTCTTTTTCGCCCAAGCGCGCCAGAAATTCGCTGCCCTCTTCCATAATGGTTAAGTCGGCAGAGAAGTTGGTATCAAATACATAGTCAAAACCGATTTGGCGAAGCGCTTCGCCCATCTTTTGCATGGTCGCTTCTTCAGGCTCCAAGCCGAGTTGTTCGCCCCAAGCCGCTCTGACAGCCGGCGCAACGGAAGCAACTTTTACCTTATCATTATCGGAAAGAGCTTTATATACACTCTCTTTATCGTGCCTTGCCTGCAAAGCGCCGACCGGGCAATTGGTAATACATTGACCGCAAATAGCGCAGCTTGCTTCTTTAATATCTAAGCCGTTGTTGACATTGATGGTGGTCCATGTGCCGGTACCGGCAATATCCCACACACCGAGCGACTGCACTTTATCGCACACTTGAATGCAGCGCATACATTTGATGCACTTTTCATTATCGCGAATGAGCGGGAAGCTTTCATCCCAATCCATCTTCACCATTCTCTTTTTGAAGGTTTCAGCCGTTAAACCGAATTCTTCGGAAAGAGATTGCAATTCGCAGTTACCGCTTCTGGTACAGGTGGGGCAAGTGTAATTGTGCTCGGCAAGAATGAGTTCCAAAGTCACTTTTCTTGCTGTCATCACGCGTGGAGAATGGGTGTAAACCACCATATCTTCTTCCACCGGCGTGTTACAAGCGGCGACCAAGCGGTCAATCCCCTTGATTTCTACCACACAAATGCGGCAGGCGCCGATTTCGTTGATGTCTTTTAAGTAACATAAAGTGGGGATTTGGATGCCGTTTTCGGTAGCGGCTTCCAAAATGGTACTGCCTTCTTTGACAGAAATATGTTTGCTGTTAATAACTAAATTTACCATTTGAAATTCCTCCCCCCTCTAAAGCAACCGAAGCCGAAGTGGTCACAGCGCAGGCAGCGCTTCGCTTCCTGCAATGCTTCTTTATCTGACATACCGTATTCAAACGGCTCGAAATTCTTGTTTCTGACAACTGCTTCGCGCTCTCTCAAATTCACTCTGCCGCAATGGTTGCGGTTATAGGTTGAAACGGGAGGAATATCCACACCGCTTTCAATCAAGTGCTCATAGCCTAAATACTCATCGATATTGGCTGCAGCTGTCTTACCTGCCGCAATCGCTCTGATAACGGTAGCAGGACCTGTTGAGCAGTCACCGCCGGAGAAGATACCGGGCTGCTGCTGAATGATAGTATAATCATCGGCATCAATTTTGCCGCGGCTCTCAACCGGAATACCGAATTCGGCAAAGGGTTCGCTTTCAATACCCTGACCGATCGCAACGACCAAAATATCGCAAGGAATCATATATTCATCTTCACCGCCGTCGGCAGGAGCGGGTCTGCCCTGCTTATAGCGGCCGATCATCTGCTGCTTGACCCAAAGGCCTTTGAGTTTGCCGTTTTCATCCTTTTCCACGCGGGTAGGAGAAACGAGTTCCAAAATCTCGGCGCCTTCAGCCTGTGCACCGAAGATTTCTTCCTGTAAAGCGGTCATATCCGCAATTCTTCTGCGGTATACAACACTGACTTGTTTTGCGCCGGCTCTGACTGCAGTTCTGGTGCAATCCATTGCCACGTTACCGCCGCCGATAACAAGCACTTCTTTGCCGGAATAATCGGGATATTGGTCATCACCGATGGCTTTGAGTAAATCAACTGCGGAAATCACGCCCTCAGCGTCTTCATTTTCCAAGCCGACTTTTCTGTCTTTATGCGCACCGATAGAAATGAAGATAGCATCATACTCTTCTTTAAGCTTTGCAATTTCTTTAGAAGAATCAATCTTGGTGTTTAACTTTACTTCCACACCGGTGGAAAGAATACAGTCAATATCCTCTTGCAGTCTCTCGCGCGGCAAGCGGTAGTTCGGAATGCCGTAGCGCAGCATACCGCCTAAATGCTCTTTACCTTCAAACACGGTGGTCTGGTGCCCCATTAACTGCAAGAAATAGGCGCAGGTTAAACCGGCAGGACCGCCGCCGATAATCGCAATTTTCTTACCGGTGGAATCCATACATTTCGGTGCAGGCACAACGCCCGCATGGTCACACACATAGCGCTTAATACCGCGAATGTTGATAGAGTCATCAATCATTTGTCTGCGGCAGTTGTTTTCACAAGGATGCTCACAAATGAGCGCGCAAGCTGTCGGGAACGGGTTGTCCTTTCTAATCAGTCTGACAGCATCGGCATACCTGCCTTCGGCCGAGAGCGCAATGTAACCGGGAATGTCTACATTGGCAGGACAGCGCGATACGCAAGGTACCGGTCTGTTAAAGAAGAAAGAGCACTTACCGTGATTGATATGGGCTTCAAAATCCTCACGGAACCCCTTAACGCACAAGCGCACCATATTGGCGGCTTCATAGCCGATAGCGCAGTCGGCACTCATATAAATAGACTCAGCGGTTCTCTCGATTAAATCGATATCCGACATATCGCCATCGCCATCCAAAACGCGCTTAATTAATGTTGCAAGTTGCCCTAAGCCGGAACGGCACGGGGTACACTTACCGCAGGACTGCGATTGGCAAAGGCGCACAAAGCCAAGTGCCACGTCTATCGGGCACGCATTGGTCATTGCGGCATTGACACGGCTGCCGAGTTCACGGTAGATTTGGTCAACCGTTTCTTCCACAGCAGTTAATGATTGTATTTTTTGTCTTGCCATATATTTGCTCCCTTTCAAATTGATAAAAATATTATAAAATTAATATTGAAAATTGTCAATAGCAGTAGAAATAATATATATGTATTTATAGAATTTGTGTATTTTTTCACTTGAAAATTAAAAGTAAAAGTAGTATATTAAAGTCAACAATACAAATGGTTAATGCCTACAAGCCACTCTGACTTGCTCGCAAGTCGGTTTCTTTATTTGGAGAGAATTATGGAACAACTCATCAAAACCATTATAGATGTTGATAAAAAGGCAAGAAAAATGACAGATGAAAGCAAGAAACAGCTTGCCGAATCCAAAATTGCCATTGCCCAAAGAGTGGAAGAACTCGATAAAAAATATGAAGAGAGCGTTGAAGAAATCATCGCTCTAACCACTGAAGATGAAACGCGCAAAGTAGAAGAGCGCAAGGCGCAAATCGATGCCGATTACGCCCGCGCCAATCAAAACTTAGACAGCTATTACGAAGCGCACAAAGAGCAGTGGGTCAAAGAACTTGTGGAACGCACCATTGCCGAGTAATGGTGCTTGCTTACTTTTAGGAAAGGAGGTTAACGTTTGAATCAGTCAGCGAATGCGGTTTTGGCAAAAGTCAGATGTATGTACGGCAAGCGCTTAACTGCTGCCGATTACCAGGCACTTTTGGCTTGTAATTCCAACCAAGACATTGCCAACTACTTAAAAACAAGAACCTCCTACGGTGATATTTTTGCCCCGAACAGCGGCACCAAAATCACCGCCGAAGCGATTGAATTCAGTTTAAATAAAGAATACGCCAATCGCCTGCAAACTATTTGTTCTTTTGAAAAAATGATTGATAATCCGTTTTTTAAATACTATGTTTTAAAAAGCGATATTCAAGTCATTATCAGTGCGGCGCGCAACCTTGTTTCGACCTCTGCGTTTGCTTCCACCTATATCCCGAATGATTTTTTCAAAGCGGCTTCCGCATTGAATATTCAGAAAGTTTACGCAAGCACAACCGCGCAGGAATTAATTGATTCGCTCAAGCACACGCCGTATCACGGTGCAGCCAGACGTTTTATCGGAACCGATGGCGTGTTTGACTTTTCACAAGTTGAAATCATTTTAGGCGCTTTCTATGCACAGAGCGCAAAGGAGATGGGCAAATACCTGCCCAAAAAAGCGGCAAAAGAGTTAAATGAAATGATTGATTTGGAAATTGATGCGCTTAACATCAACACAATTTTCCGCCGCAAAAAAATGGATGTTTCCCCCGATATCATCTTGGCAGGTTTAATTATGCATCACGGCACTTTAAGTGCTTCCAAGCTCACGCGCCTGGTCGAATGCGAGAGCACGGCGGACTTTGTGAGCATCGTCGGCACAACAAAGCTTGGAAAGAATTTTACGAATGATGACTTAATCTTTCCCGAAAAAGTGTACGAAAAAAACACTTATGCCATTAATAAGCACTTTTTAAGATTCAGTGCCAATGCCAATATTGCGGTACTGACCTATTTTAACCTGTTGGAAACCGAAATTAAAAATATCATTCACATTACCGAAGGAAAGCGCTATCGCCTTCCCGAGGAAGAAATTCAAAAATACCTCATTGGTGTGAATGCTTAATGTTAGAATGAAAGACGATTACGACTGTTGAAGGAGTGATACGAATTTGGCAATAGAAAAAATGAAATTGGTGCGTGCATTCGGCAATCTCGGCGAACTCGACCAATTCATTCGCGACTGCTGTATCGACGGGCACTTCCAGCCGGAAAACGCAATGGATTTTATTCCTAAAAAGATTAAATTTTCACCGTTTTCCGCCGAAAACCCCTATACCGAGCCTCTGCAGATGATTGAGCAATTATCCAAAGAGTTCGGTATCGAAATCAAGCAGGAGCGCGTGACGGAGATTTCCGATGACAGTGCTGATGTGGAATACCTGCGAAATTTTCAGCAAAAGATTAAAGAAAATTTCAATGAACGCAGTGAACTGCAAAAGCAATATGAAAATAATAAAAACTTAATTGAGAATTATGAACATTTCACGCAAATGGATATTAACCTCAAAGATATTTTCGATTGCGAGTTCACAAAATTCCGCTTCGGTTATCTGCCCCGCGAAAGCTACGAAAAGCTCCAAATGAATATGTATAAAGATAACCCCTTTATCAACTTTATGAAAGGTAAAGAAGTTAAAGACGGTTATTGGGGCGCTTACATCGTACCGGTGAGCAAAAAAGAAGAAGTCGACAATATCTTCACCAAGCTTTCTTTTGAAAAAGCTTTTGTGCCCGCCTATAACGGTAATGCGGAGCAGGCAATCGCGGAAACCATTGCGCACAATGAAGACATTCAGCGCAAGATTGATGCTCTGACCAAAGAGCTTGCCGAATATGTGCAGGTCGAAAGCGAGCGCTACTCCATGCTCTGCAGCCGCATTAATGCGCTCAATACGGTATTTGAACTTAAACTCAATGCGGCAATCAAAAATGAAGAAGACTACTTCATTTTTGTCGGGTGGATTAAAGCCGATTATGAAGAAACTTTTATGGATAAAAGCAAAAAGTTTCAGGGCATTATGGTCGAATGCGAAGACCCCGGTGCTTCGGTGATTGATAAAGTGCCGATTTCTTTGAAGAATAATGCGCTGTTCCGACCGTTTTCCTATTTTGTAGAGATGTTCGGCTTGCCCTCGTACACGGAGATTGACCCCACCCCGCTGTTTGCGATTACCTACGCATTAATGTTCGGTTTAATGTTTGCCGACTTAGGACAAGGGCTTGTGCTTATTATCATCGGTTTTCTGATGTATAAGCTCAAGAAAATGCCACTGGGTCAAATCTTAATGCGTTGCGGTATTTTCAGCTGTATCTTCGGCGCCGTCTTCGGCTCGGTATTCGGTATGGAAGATTTGCTCGACGGTTTCTATCAATCCATCGGTCTGAACTTCCTGCCGATTAAAGTGTTTGAAAATACGACCGAAATTCTTATTCTTGCCATTTCCGTCGGCGTTGTGCTGATGCTGCTGGTTATGATTATCAACACCATCTGCGCATTCAAACTCAAGCGCTTTGCCGATGCCATTTTCAGCCCTAACGGCATTGCCGGTATCATTGCTTACAGTGCTATGGTTTACCTGGCAACCGACTTTATGGCAAATGAGGAAGTCAAGCAAATGATTTCGGTTGTCAATAAAGATGCTGTTACCATTTCGCTGATGGTCGCTGTCGTGATGATGTTTTTCTACGAATTTGTCAAAGAAAAACTTGCCGATAAGTCTTATAAACTTAAACCCGGCAGCTACCTGCTTTCCAATATCATTGAGCTGTTTGAAAGCATCTTATCATTTTTTTCCAACACGGTATCTTATTTGAGATTAGGCGCGTTTGTACTTGTGCACGCCGGCATGATGATGGTGGTTACCACCCTTGCGGGCGATAAAGTCAATGTCACCTTTGTTATTGTTATGATACTCGGCAACGCACTGGTCATTGCCTTGGAAGCGTTATTAACAGGCATTCAGTCCTTAAGACTGCAGTTCTACGAGATGTTCTCTCGCTACTATTCCGGTCAGGGGCGCCCGTTTACACCTGTTAACATATACGAAGTAAAAGATTAATCACTTTGGGAGGTTTATTATGAATATCTTATTAATTCTTGTACCGATTATTACCATTATTATTTCCGCAACCATCGCTGTTAAGAAAAGATTAAGCGGTGTAAGCGCCAAAAAAGCATTCCGTTATAACGCCATCGCCTTTTTAGTGGTGCTGACAATGCTGGTCGTTTTTGCGGTCGGTTCCTTTGCTGCCGGCAGTGACAGCAGCGATGCAGCGCCTGCACAAACCACCACAGCTTCCGAACAGGCGGCAGAGACTACCGGCGAAGAAGCACAACAAAGCAGCACCGGTTTCGACAAAGGTATGGCATATCTTGCAGCCGGCCTTTCCACCGGTCTTGCCGGTATCGGCGGCGGTATTGCCGTTGCAGCCGGTGCACCCGCAGCTATCGGTGCAGTCAGTGAAGACCCCAAAGCCTTCGGTAAAGCCATTATTTTCGTAGCGCTCGGTGAATCCATTGCGCTGTACGGTGTTGTTATTTCCATTCTTGTATTACCGCGATAACGAAGATGAAGTTTTTTGTAATCAGTGATGACAGAGATACCCTAACCGGTATGCACCTTGCGGGCATTGAGGGAAAATTCTGCGAAAAAATTGAAGAAGCCGAGCAGGCGATGCTCGAAGCGACCAAAGACAGCAGTATCGGTATTCTGATGATTACCGACTCTATTGCCGCAGCTTTTCCCGAAACCGTAAGTCACATTAAACTTAACTACTCTACACCGCTGTTGGTTGAAATCCCCAACAGTGATGGTGCCGATCGCCCGAACGATTCTATTTTAAAAATTGTTCACGAAGTTATCGGCATTTAGTGCGATAAGGAGATATTATGATTCAGCAATCCCCCGCTAAAACGAAAAGCTTTCTCAAAGCGATTAACAAAGCGGCTATGCAAAAATGCAGTGATATCGCCAAGCAAATTGAAGATACCACGCAAGAAGAAATGCAGCGCGCAGAGGATGAAGCGCGCCGAGACGGTCATTTAAAAATCGAAGCGGCAAAATCGAAAATTGAGGCACAGGCAAAGCTGAAAGTAGCGCTGTATGAGAATGAAAAGAAAAAAGAGATTTATTCCAAGCGCTCCGCCTATCAGCAAGAGGTGTTTGCACTTGCAAAGGCGAAACTGCAGGCATTCGCTGCAAGTGACGCCTATACGGATTTTTTGGAAAAACGCTTAAACGAGTTGTCCAATAAAGTAGGTAAAAATCTTACTTTTAAAGTACGCAACGACGACACTTTCGCTCAAAGCGCTATTCAAAAAACCTACCCGACCGCCGCGATTGAAACTGACCCGACAATCACCATCGGCGCCTTTAAAGTGATTGACCAAGATAAAAACATTTTAATTGATGAAACCCTTGATGCCGGTTTGGAAAACCAGCTCGATTGGTTCTTGTTACATTCAAAACTCAAAGTCGAAGTATAATCATTCTTCCCTGTTAGGAGAAATATTTTGGAAAAAACATATCAGATTTATTCTATCAACGGTCCTGTCATTACAATCAAGGGCAAAACCGACCTTTCCATGATGGAAATGGTCTTTGTCGGCAAGGATAAACTTGCCGGTGAAGTCATTTTGATTGATAATGAAAAAACCACCATTCAGGTATATGAAGAAACAGCCGGTTTAAGCGCAGGTGAACCGATTTATCCGAGCGGTTCACCCTTGACCATTACCTTAGGCCCCGGTTTGATGAGCAATATTTTTGACGGTATTGAGCGCCCGCTCTCTGTTATCAAAGAGCAAAGCGGCGCCTTTATCAAAAAAGGCTCACTGATTCCGAGTTTAGATGCCCAAAAGAAATGGGATGTGACCTTGCTGGTCAAAGAAGGCGATGCGTTAGAGGGCGGCGCTGTATATGCTTCCTGCCCCGAAACAAGCGCCATTATCCACTACTGCCTGCTTGCACCCGATTTGAGCGGTGAAGTTGTGGAAGTCAAACCCGACGGGCAGTATACGGTCAATGATACCGTGCTCAAGCTCAAAGACAGCTTCGGTACGGTGCACGACATTACCTTGTGCCAAAAGTGGCCGATCAGAACCCCGCGCCCTGTCAAAGAGCGCATGAGTTCCGACAAGCCGCTGTTGACCGGTCAAAGAATTCTCGATACCCTGTTCCCTGTTGCCAAAGGCGGCGCAGCAGCGATTCCCGGCGGTTTCGGCACCGGTAAAACGATGACACAGCATCAGCTTGCCAAATGGTGCGATGCCGATATTATCATCTATGTCGGCTGCGGTGAGCGCGGCAATGAAATGACACAGGTATTGCAGGAATTCAGCGAGTTGATTGACCCGAAAACCGGCAAACCCATGACCGAAAGAACCATTTTGATTGCCAATACTTCCAATATGCCCGTGGCGGCAAGAGAAGCTTCCATATATACCGGCGTCACACTTGCCGAGTATTACCGCGATATGGGCTACCACACCGCGATGATGGCAGACTCCTCTTCGCGCTGGGCGGAAGCACTCAGAGAAATCTCAGGGCGCTTGGAAGAAATGCCTGCCGACGAAGGTTTCCCGGCATATCTGCCATCTCGCCTTTCCGAATTCTACGAGAGAGCCGGCTATATGAAGACACTCTGTCAAAAAGAAGGCTCCATTACACTCATCGGTGCGGTTTCACCGCAGGGCGGTGACTTTTCTGAGCCTGTTACACAGAATACAAAGCGCTTTACGCGCTGCTTCTGGGCTCTGGACAAATCCCTTGCCTATGCAAGGCACTACCCTGCTATTAACTGGACCACAAGCTACAGTGAATACTTAAACTCCCTTGCGCCGTGGTATAGTGAAAACCTCAGCCCCAAGTTTATGCGCCATCGTGAAAGAATCGCTTCGCTCTTGCAGCAGGAAGCGGATTTGATGGAAATTGTCAAGCTCATCGGTTCTGATGTTTTGCCCGATGACCAAAAACTGATTATTGAAATTGCCAGAGTCATTCGTGTCGGTTTCTTACAGCAAAATGCATTCCATGAGATTGATACCTATGTACCGCTCGAAAAGCAGTACCAAATGATGAGAATTATATTGTATTTATATAAACAATGTTCATTAATAGTCGCGCAACAAATCCCGATTTCTCAAATCAAGGCTTTGGGCTTATTTGATAAAGCCATTCAGCTCAAATATATCATTCCCAACGATGATTTGTCGGGTATTGAAGATTTCAAAGAAGAAATTGATGCTGCTCTAACCAAGTTTAACATTGCATCGGGAGGGAAATTAGGATGATTGTAGAACATATCGGTTTAGACCAAATCAACGGCCCTCTGATTGTGTTAGACGGTGTAGAGAATGCGCACAACGAAGAGATGGTGGAAATCCTTTTGGATGACGGCTCCAAGCGCACCGGCAGAGTGGTGCAGATTGAAGGCGACAAAGTCATCATTCAGGTATTTAAAGGCACTACCGGTCTCTCACTGAGCAATACGGTTTCGCGCCTGACCGGTCACGCTTTGGAATTACCCCTCTCGCCCGAAATTTTGGGCAGAGTGTTTGACGGTTTGGGCAGACCTATTGACGGTTTGGGCGATATTTACCCCGAAAAGAAATCGGATGTCAACGGGCAACCGATTAATCCCGTTGCGCGTGTATATCCGCGAAATTACATTAATACGGGTATTTCTTCCATCGATTGCCTCTCGACCTTAATTCGCGGGCAAAAGCTGCCGATTTTCTCCGGCTCCGGTATGAAGCACAATGAGCTTGCTGTTCAAATTGTAAAGCAGGCGAATGTCTCCGACGGAAGCGATTTTGCGATTGTTTTTGCGGCGATGGGTGTTAAAAACGATGTTGCGGAATACTTCAGAAAATCCTTTGAAGAAGCCAATGTTATGAATAAGGTTGTAATGTATCTCAACCTTTCCAATGACCCGATTATTGAAAGAATCATCACACCGCGCTGCGCCTTAACGGCGGCGGAATACCTTGCGTATGAACTCGGCAAAGATATTTTGGTAATCTTGACCGATATGACTTCTTACGCAGAAGCCGTGCGCGAATTTTCCTCTTCTAAAGGCGAAATTCCCGGCAGAAAAGGCTTTCCGGGTTATTTATACTCCGACTTTGCTTCTTTATATGAAAGAGCCGGTATTGTGGAAGGCAAACCGGGGTCTGTCACGCAAATCCCGATTTTAACCATGCCCAATGACGATATCACTCACCCCATTCCCGACTTGACCGGGTATATTACGGAAGGGCAAATCACACTCGACAGAGCACTCGATACGATGGGCATTTACCCGCCGGTCAGTGTGCTTCCCTCGCTTTCAAGATTGATGAAAGACGGTATCGGTGACGGTTACACCAGAGCCGACCACCAAGACCTCGCCAATCAGTTATTTGCAAGCTACTCCAAAGTGCAGGATGCCAAAGCACTCGCGTCCGTTATCGGTGAGGATGAACTTTCCCCCAACGATAAACTGTTACTCAAATTCGGTGAAGCCTTTGAAGAGCGCTTCATCAACCAAGGCTATAATGCAAACCGCACCATAGAAGAAACCCTCGACCTCGGTTGGGAGTTATTAACCATTCTGCCCGAGAGTGAACTTGACAGACTGGATAAAGACTTGCTCAAAGAGCATTATGAACCGCTTAAGGCTGCACAAAACCAGTAAGGTATGGCACAACAAGTTTTTGCGACAAAAGGAAATCTGATTGCATACAAAAAGAGTCTTGAATTGGCAAGGCTCGGCTTTGACCTGCTCGACAGAAAGCGCCACATTTTGGTCAGAGAAATGATGCAGCTCATAGATGAGGCAAAATCCATTCAGGATAAAATCGGTACTGTCTACCAAAACGCGTATCAGGCGCTTAAGCTTGCGAATATGACACTGGGCAGCGAAGCCAACAATGCCATTGTTGTCGATACGGATAATTCCATTGAAATTGACTACCGCTCGGTGATGGGCGTGGAAATTCCGATTGTGTCGGTTTCACAGCAACAGCCGCAGCCCCACTACTTAATCGGCGACTCCAATTCGCTTTTGGATATTGCGTATAAAGATTTTCACGAAGTCAAACTGCTGACTGCGGAACTTGCGCAAATCGAAAGCAGCGTATACCGCTTGGCAACCGCCATCAGCAAAACCCAAAAGCGCTCCAACGCATTAAAAAATATTGTCATTCCGCGCTATGAGGAAATCGTTAAATTTATTACCGAAAATCTGGAAGAAAAAGAGAGAGAAGATTTCTCCCGCTTAAAGGTTATCAAAAGCCAAAAAGAAAAACAAAATGCGACAAAGAAAAATCAGTGATTATCGCTTTTTGTGGTATAAAATAAGATAAATTTAACCTGTTTTTCCCTTTTGACCATCGTCAAAAGGGAGAATTTTATTGTATTATTTTGTTAAAATTAACAAAATAAATGAATATTATATGAAAGTATTTACTTAAATATAATAAAATGATAAAATTTATATGTAAATTTTTCAATTTGGAGGGAAAATCATGAAAAGAAACTTTATGAAGGTTCTTTCAATCGTGCTTGCCATCATGATGGTTCTCACCTGCGCACCGCTTACGTTCGCAGCTAACGATACCATCAGCGGTAACTCTTCCGCCGATTACAAGCTCGCTCATCCTTCCTTTGCTACCATTTCCGATACGCATGTGTATACGGAGCAGTTGGTCGGCAAAGGCGGCGAAGGAACCGACTACTATGACGATGTTGTGAAATACAACAAACTCTTAGGTGAGACCTTCCCCATTCTTAACGCAACCCTTCAAGGCATTGAAGAGCGCGTTAACGAAGGCACACTGCGTTATGTCTTCTTAACCGGTGACCTTACTGCGAATGGTGAAGAAAAGAATCATGAGGTTTTAGGCGATCTTTTGCGCTCATTCCAAGAAAAGATGAGAAAAGTTGACCCTGAATTCCACATCTTTGTTTGCCCCGGTAATCATGATATTAATAAGTACAGCGGCGGCACTATCTACGATGCTAACGGTAAGGCAATCACCTGCACCGGTGCTTCCTCTTTGGAAGAAGCGAATGAAATTGCCACCAATGCTGCAGAATTTGCTTATTACTACAGAGATTTAGGCTACGGTGAAGCAGATATTGATTACTTCAAGAATGATCAGTTAAACAATGCGCCTACCGATAAAGATTTCTACACCTTCGAAGATTCCAGCGGCGCGCTTTCTTACGCTGTCAGCCTCGAAGACAGCAACGGTGAAAAAATCCGCTTGATTTCCATGGACTGCTGCATGTATTCCGCAGATGTCAACGATAACACCGTGACCATTGCAGGTCAGGAAGTGCAAGATGCCAACACCGGCGGTTATATGACCGAAGATCAACTCGACTGGGTTTGCGATGAAAGTGAAGCAGCTGTTAACAACGGAGAGGTCGCTATCGGTATGAACCACTTTGCGATTACCCCGCACTTCGCGGTGCAGGCTGCAGCGTTGAAACTCTTTGTCATTAACGATTGGCAGAGAGTTGCCGGCACCCTTGCCGACAGCGGTATGCACTATGTCTTCACAGGTCACCAGCATGCTCCCGATGTATCTTGCTACACCAGCAGCAACGGTGAAACCATTTATGATGTTGAAACCGGTTCTCTTTCCAACTATTCCAACACCTATCGCGAAAACTACGTTGACCTAAACGATGACGGTACGATTGACTTTGATACCGTTTGCCGCGATTGTGACAGCACCGCTCAAGTTGACCTTTCTCAGTGCTGGTACGAATACGACGATGCCGGTAATCCGGTTATCGTACCGATGCAATACAACACGGCTGCCAACGGCGTGGCTTTTGAAAAAATCCATAAACCCTTCGGCGAAAACTATGGTCTGTACCTCTTTGCAGGCACCAGATTAAACGCTGATGATAACGGCGACTGCATTGTACCCGCCGAAAGACCGAGCTTGTCGAAACTTGCCACCAATATGGTCAGCGGTTATCTTGACGGCAGACTTATTGATGATATTATCCGCGAAGGCGGTTCTAAGGCATTAATTGAGTCCTTCCTCGGAACGGATCTTGAAACTTACTTAGATACTATGTTCCCCGGCGACAGCATCACCATTTCCATTATTACCTTAAAGAAAGATGCTATTATCTCTGCGGTCAATAAGCTTACCGAAGAAATCGACCATTCCTTAATCGGTTATATAGATGACGACGGTAATATTGTGCGCGAAAATGAACAACTCTTAAAGGTTGTCAACGAAATCATCGGTGAACTCTTAGATGAATATACCATTGCCGGTCATAGCCTTGACGAAATCGCAATGGCTGCGGTTATTTCCAATTATGACTGCAGACCGATTGATGACCCGGCTCAACCGCAGTGGATTAAAGATTTGGTAGCAGATTTACCGGCTATCTATGCCGAAATCGAATCGGATGCTGCTGTTCGCAAGCTGGCAGACCACCTTATCAATAAGCTTCTCGGTGAAAATGTCATTGAGACAGTGGATGGTAAAGAAGTGGAAACCTTCCAGCCCGGCGATATTTTGGAACTGCTTTCCAATATCAATATTCCGATTGATGTATTCAAAGATCTTTTACCTGACTTTGCAGGCGTGCTGCGTTACCCTGCAGTCAGAAAACTGTTGTTCGGTAATACATCTAAAAATCCGGACATTGTTTCTATTGCCGATGCATGGGCAGGCAGAATTATCACCGATCCTTACAAGCATATTAAGTTTGAGACCGGCGAAGTCACCGAAAAGAGCGTGACGGATACTGCTTCCCTTGCCGAATCATTCTTATTCAATGCGGCGGATGATTATTTGACGGATGATCAAATCCACTCCGTTTCCAATTTGCTCAACTATGTACTGCAGTCCTTCTTTGAGGATCCCACCAGCACTCCGAAAGCGGATTTAGGCTACACGGATCAATACCCCTTCATCAATAATTACGATGTCAAGGGCGAAGGCATGATGAGCGCTGATGGTGATGATTATCACGCCAGCATCAACTACAAGCCGCTTGATGCGAAAGCTCCGGCAGATGCTTGGTGGCAATTACCGACAGCTGCTTCTGTCTCCTTCGGTAAAGACCCGACCACTTCTAAAAACATTAACTGGTTCACCATTCCGCAAATCAGCGGTACGGATGTGCAGATTATCGACTACAAAGCCGGCGCAACAGCAGATGACTTTGCAGGCGGCAGCACGGTTGCTTTCAATTCCGACACTTCTTGCGACACCATTATGATGACCTATCCGAATTTGGATATCGGTGTTTACTCTGTTGGCGAAAGCATGAGCATGAACAGGCACATTGCCAAGATTACCGGCTTAACACCCGGCACCAAGTACACCTACCGTATCGGTGATGCTTCGAAGAACATCTGGTCTGACCCGGCTACGATGGAAACTGCTGCAGGCGATAAATCCGCATTCTCCTTCCTGTTTGTGACTGACTCACAGTGCCAGACAGAAGATCAGTATGCAGACTCCTACGGTAAAGTGCTTGCCGATGCAGCCGAAAAAGCACCGGATTACAAGTTTATGCTTCACACCGGTGACGAGGTTGACTACGGTGCCAATATGCGCCAGTGGTCCTGGACACTCGGTCAAGACGGCATTGCCGACACCACTATCGCTTCCGTTGCCGGTAACCATGAGCCTAAGGGCACAAACGGTACAGACGGTATCCTTTCCACCGCATTCGGTCCTTCTCAAGATACCTTCTTTGCTGTTGAGCATCCCGAGCAGGATGTTTCCAGCGGTATCTACTACGACTACGAGTATAACGATGCACACATCATCGTGCTCAATTCCAACAATCTTAATGAAGACAACACCCTTTCCACCGACCAGGTTGAATGGCTCAAGAAGAGTGTTGAGGCTTCCGACAAGACTTGGAATATCGTAGCAATGCACAAGTCCATCTACTCCAACGCTTCTCACTATGATGACAGCGATGTTGTTGCTCTGAGAAAGCAACTCTCCAAATTGATGCCCGAACTCGGTATTGACGTTGTTCTCTCCGGTCACGATCATGTCTTCTTAAGAAGTCAGTTTATGACCGATGGTAAAGTCACCGGCGAGTTTAACAGCCAAAATGTCGGCAAGAACCAGGCAGGTACCGTTTACCTGATTAATGGTAAAGCCGGCGTGAAGGATTACAAACTCAAGCCCGATGAGAAAGTCAAGGAAGCTTTTGATTTGGATTCCTTCACAAGAGTTGACAATCAGAATAAATCTTCTTATTCGATTGTGAATGTAGATGGCAATAAGCTCAAAGTCGAAACCTATATGCTGAGTGAAGACGGTTCCTCTTCCGAAAATGTAGATACCTTCACCATTCAAAAATCGAAGTTATCCACCCCGAAACTGACTGCGGAAACTGCTTCTAAGACTTCTATTAAATTGACCTGGAACGAAATCTCAGGTGCATCTGTGTATCAGCTCTACAGAGCCGAATCCGCAAACGGCCCGTTTGAAAAGATTGCTTCTGTTTCCGATACTTCATATAAAGATACCAATTTAACCACCGGCACCACTTACTACTACAAGGTAGTGGCGGGCACCGGCGGCACTGCCAGCGATCCTTCCAATGTTGCACAGGCAACCGCCACTCTTCCGGATGTACATCACCTCAAAGTCAACCAAAAAGGCTTCAATGCGGTGCAGACTTCCTGGAGTAGAGTAGCAGGCGCTACCGGTTATAACCTCTATATGAGCACACAGAAAGACAGTGGCTATAAATTAGTAGCTTCTACCACGACTGCTATTCAAGCCAAGGTCGATGGTCTCGAGAGAGGCACCACTTACTACTTCAAAGTATGTGCAACCGATGGCAACATCGAAGGCGGCTCTTCCTACATTATTAGGATTACACTGAGCTAACTGCAAACGAACAAAACCCACCGATTACTCGGTGGGTTTTTCCTTTTGCCTTTTCGGCGCTTAGCCATTAAAAACAGGCTGTTATATAACAGCCTGTTTCATCATTTCAAAAATCTATTTTATTCTACTCACTAAGCGGTAATGCTTCTGTCTTGCAAGTGCTTCCATCTCTTCGAAGCGATTTAACAATTCATCGGTGCAGTGCGCATCGCTCGATAGCACAAAACTGCCGCCCTTTGAAGCAATGTAATCGGCTATCGCCGGCGCCGGGTACGGCACATCGCGTTTGCCTCTGTAATACGCCCTGGTATTGATTTCAAAGGGCTTTTGAGTGGCAAGCAGCGCATCTGCCGCCTTTTTCCATGCCGCTATATAGCGGCTGTCACTTTCATCAAACAGGAAATTGTTTTGGTTAAAAAGGCTGACCAAATCAAAGTGCCCGATGATGTCGCAATGTGTTTTTTGCACCACATCGCTCACCGTTTCAAAATAACACTCTGCCATTGCCGGCGCATCGCCGCCAAAGTGCTCCTGCACCGTTTTCTGAAGCAGCGCCGCGTCTTCATCCACCGGCACATACAGCGCTCCGATTTTCAGGTAGTGTACACTGCCGATAACATAATCGAAAGCCTCTGTCGGGTACTCGGAATAATATTCCTGCTCCACGCCGCACAATATTTCGATTTGCCCCTTATATTTTGCTTTTAGAGCGCTAATACAATCAATATATACCTGCACCTTATCTTTTGAAATACAGTAGCTTTCATCAAACGCCGTATAGGCGTGGTCGGAAAAGCCGATGCAGTCCATTTTAAGAGCAATCGCCTGTTTCACGATTTCTTCGGGGGTATTGCTGCCATCCGAAAAAATGGTGTGGGTGTGATAATTAGTCTTCATCACTTGTCATTTTCTCCTGCTTTACCTTGTGGTCAATGACATGGCGCGAAGCCAACTCTTTGGTAATATCATCTAAAGAAATGCCCGCCTCAATCATTAAGACCATTACGTGATACGCCAAGTCAGCGATTTCATAAATCGTTTCCTTTTTATCTTCGGCTTTTGCGGCGATAATCACCTCTGTGCTCTCCTCGCCCACTTTTTTGAGAATTTTATCGAGCCCTTTATCAAAAAGATAGGTGGTATAAGAGCCTTCTTTCGGGTTGGATTTCCTGCCTTCAATGAGTTCAAACAGCGCTTGATACGAAAATTCGCCGCGGTTATCGCTTTCAAACACATCCGCTTCAAAACAGCTTTCGGTACCGAAGTGGCAAGCAGGACCATCGGGCACCACACTGATTAAAAGTGTATCTCTGTCGCAATCCGTTTTGATAGAGACAATGTGCTGGTAATTACCGCTTGTTTCCCCTTTGAGCCACAGTTCCTGCCGCGAACGGCTCCAGAAGCAGGTTAATTCCTTTTCCATGGAGATTTTAAGGCTCTCGGCGTTCATATATGCGAGCATAAGCACTTTTTTGGTTGCGGCGTTAATCACGATAGCGGGAATTAAGCCGTTTTTGTCAAATATCAATTCATTAATCTGTAACATATTTCACCTATATTCTGGCAGGAATGCCTGCCTGTTGCATTGTTGTTTTTAAATCGGATATGGCAACCTCACCAAAGTGGAAAATCGAAGCGGCAAGCCCGGCATCGACCTTCGGCAAGGTTTGAAAGAGTGTGATAAAGTCTTCTATGCAGCCTGCGCCGCCGGAGGCAATGACAGGGATTGTCACCGCATCACACACTGCCGAGAGCAAGGGTAAATCAAAGCCGTCTTTAACACCGTCCGTATCAATGGAATTGACCACAATTTCACCCGCACCCAAATCGGTGCAGCGCTTAATCCATTCAATCGCTTCCATACCGGTGTTTTCCCTGCCGCCTTTGGCAAACACCTGCCACTGCTCGCCGACACGCTTAATGTCTGCCGAGAGCACCACGCATTGGCTGCCGTAAAGCTTCGCTGCCTCATAAATAAGGTTCGGGTTTTTAATCGCACCGGAATTGACACTGACTTTATCCGCCCCGCAGGCGAGCACGCGCTCAAAATCTGCCGTGCTGTTAATCCCGCCGCCGACTGTCAGCGGGATAAAAACCTGCGCGGCCGTTTGGGTTAAAATATCCGTAAAAAGTTTTCTGCCCTCTGCCGAAGCGGTGATGTCGTAGAAAACAAGTTCATCCGCCCCGCAGCTGCTGTAATACTTGGCAAGCTCTACCGGCGATGACACATCGCTTAACCCTTTAAAATTGACTCCTTTAACTACCCTGCCGTCTTTCACATCCAGACAAGGTATAATGCGTTTAGTTACCATGTGCCACCTCTATTGCCTGCTCCAAATTAATTGCGCCGGTATAATAGGCTTTGCCGATAATCGCACCGTAAAGGTTCATAGCGGCAAGCTCGCGAATATCTTCAAGCGTACTCACACCGCCGGAAGCGGTGATATCTAACGCAAGCGTTTGGCTCAAAGACTTATATAGCGCCCGATTGGTGCCCTGCATGGCACCGTCTTTAGAAATATCGGTGCAAATAAGATGCTTCACACCCAGCGCCTGCATCTTTTTGCAAAATTCATCTGCCGGCATATCGCTGACTTCAGTCCAGCCTTTGACAGCGACAAAGCCGCCTTTCATATCTACGCCGACCGTAATTTTCTCACCGTATGCTGCAATCGCTTCTTTTAAAAACGCTTCATCGTTTAAAGCGGCTGTGCCGAGAATGACACGGTCGATACCGGCATCAAGATAGCGCTTCACAACATCCATACTGCGAATACCGCCGCCGATTTCACAAAACAGACCGGATTGCTTCTTGATGGCAGCAACCGTTTCAAAATTCGGTGTGCCGCCGCTCTTGGCGCCTTCCAAATCCACAAGGTGAATGGCTGTAGCGCCTGCAGCGCGAAAATCAAGCGCAACCGATACAGGGTTGTCATTATAGACCGTCATAGCGTTATAGTCGCCCTGAAATAGCCTGACAGCCTTACCGGCGATGATGTCTATTGCGGGAAAAACAATCATACATTTCCCTCCCACTCGCAAAAGGCGCGTAAAATTTTCAAGCCGACTTCCCCGCTCTTTTCCGGGTGAAACTGGCAGCCGCAAACATTGCCTTTTTGCACTGCCGCGGTCAGCGGTGCGCCGTATTCGGCTGTTGCCACGGTATCGGCTTGACAATCACAGGCGTAATATGAATGCACAAAGTAAACGTAATCGCCCTCGTGAATATACGCAAACAGAGGACAATCCGCTTTGGTAAATGTGAGCGCATTCCAGCCGATATGCGGGGTTTTCAAGTCAGCAGGTATGACATCGGCAATGGGTTTGACAGAGCCTTTGAGTAAGCCCAAACCGCGATGCGCGCCAAACTCGAAGCTTTCTTCAAATAACAGCTGCATCCCGAGGCAAATGCCCATGATAGGCTTGCCCTTTTGCGCAAGCTCCGTCAAGAGCGCAGCTAAACCGCTTTCGCGCAGTTTTTTGGCAGCATCTTCAAACGCACCGACACCGGGTAAAATCACCTTATCGGCTGCGGCAATCACTTCCTTTTCGCCCGTAACGACCGCTTCGGCGCCAATCGCCGCAAAAGAAGACTTGAGCGAAAACAGGTTGCCGACACCGTAATCCACAATCGCTATCATTAGAGCACTCCTTTAGTTGACGGAACCATATCCGGCTGTGCGGCATCAATGGCAACCGCCTGCGCGAAAGCACGCGCTACCGCTTTAAAGGTCGCTTCAATGATGTGATGCGTGTTTTTGCCTTCCAACTGCTTGATGTGAAGTGTGCACGCGGCACTGCGGCAAAACGCCAGCCAAAACTCTTCAACAAGCTCTGTATCAAAATCCCCTACTTTATAAGCGGGAATAGTTACATCGAAATTGAGATAACTTCTACCCGATAAATCTAAAGAAGCCAAAATCAAACTTTCATCCATCGGCAGTATCATATAACCGTAGCGGCAGATGCCCTTTTTCTCACCGAGCGCTTGGGTTACCGCCTGCCCGAGCACAATGCCGATATCCTCAGTGGTGTGGTGATAATCGACCTTTGTATCGCCGATGCACTTCACGCTTAAATCGATACAAGCGTGCTTGGCAAAAAGCGTGAGCATGTGGTCTAAAAAGCCGCAGCCGGTGTCAATTTCACTGTTTCCACTGCCGTCTAAATCCAGAGCAAGGGTGATATGCGTTTCCGCCGTGTTTCTGGTCATTTGTGCGCTTCTCATAACGTTACCTCCGCTAAAATTTCTTCTATCGCCTGCAGGAGCTGCTGCATTTGTTCCATCGTGCCGATGGTAATGCGGTTATACTCCCGAATTCTTTCTTTTTCAAAATGCCTGACTAAAATGTTTTTCGCTTTTAATCTCTCATACAGCGCTTTACCGCCAATCGCATCGGTTTTGGCAAACACAAAGTTTGCCGCCGACTCGATGACCTCAAAACCCAGCGCGCGCAAGCGCTCTGTTGTATAGGATCTGTTTTTAATAATTGCGGCACAGTTTTCTTTGGTGTAGCTTTCATCCTCTAAAATACCGAGCCCCAGCGCCATTGTAAGCGCGTTAACATTGTAGGGGTTCGTAGAATAGCGAATGGTATTCAAATCGGCTATAAGCGCTTCATCCGCCACACCGAAGCCGAGCCTTGCGCCGGCTGCCGAGCGTGATTTGGAAAAAGTGCCTGTGACAAGCAGATTCTTATATTTTTCGATTAAACCAACCGCACTTTTGCCGCCAAAGTCAATATAAGCTTCATCAATGACCACCACATTGTCGGGGTTTGCGGCGGCAATCTGCTCAATTTTCGCTAAATCAA
This sequence comes from Clostridia bacterium, assembly GCA_017432485.1. Classification (GTDB taxonomy): domain Bacteria; phylum Bacillota; class Clostridia; order Oscillospirales; family Acutalibacteraceae; genus RUG714. The sequence goes on along the minus strand of JAFRJB010000038.1, from coordinate 41,363 downwards.
GCACTTTTCCGGTCGGTGCATTGGGGTTGGCAATAAAGATGGTTTTCTGTAAACCGATGTAATCCTCAACATCAATCGAAAAATCCTCCGCGAGCGGTATGGTGGTATAAGGCACACTGTTAAGCTGAGCAAACACCGGGTAAAAACCATAGGTAATATCGGCAAATGCCGCCGGTGTATCACTGTCGCAAAACGCCATAAAAGCAAAGTTTAATACTTCATCCGAGCCATTGGTGAAAATAATTTGCTCCGGTTTCACACCCAAAATGCCTGCCATCTTTTCGCGCAGTGCCCGACACTCCGGGTCGGGGTACAGCTGCAAGGTAGCCAAGGCCTCTCCTGCCGCCGCCTGCGCTTTTTGGGAAGGCGCAAAGGGTGATTCGTTCGTATTGAGTTTAACATACTGCCCGTCTTTCGGCTGCTCACCCGGTGTATAGGGTGTCAGTGCCCGAAATTTCGGTGAAAAAAACTTACTCATCATTCTCTTCCAAGCGGACAACTGCGCTTTTTGCATGCGCTGTCAGCCCTTCTTTCTTTGCAAAAAATGCCACATCTTCCGCGACCTCGGCTAAAGCAGGTGCCGGAAAATAGGTGTATTGGGTTTTCTTAATAAAATCATCAACCGAAAGCGGGCTTGAGAATTTGGCCGTACCGCTTGTCGGCAAAGTATGGTTGGGACCTGCGAGGTAATCCCCCAGTGCTTCCGGGCAGTTTCTGCCCATAAAGATTGAGCCTGCATGGCGAATGGAAGCAAGGTAATCAAAGGGATTATCGACACACAGTTCCAAATGCTCCGGCGCAATTTCATTGGCAATGGCAATGACTGTCTGTAAATCCTTTGCGACAATGATTTTACCGTTGGCATCGATCGATTTTCCGGCTATTTCTTCTCTTTCAAGAAGCGGGATTTGTGCTTCCAACTGGGCTTGTACGGCAAGCGCCAAGTCATTCGAATCGGTCAGCAGCACGGCACTGGCAAGCACATCGTGCTCGGCTTGCGAAAGCAAATCAGCCGCCACATAGCGCGGGTTGCTCTTACTATCTGCCACAATAAGGATTTCGCTCGGTCCCGCAATCATATCAATCGAAACCGCACCGAATACCTGTTTCTTGGCTTCGGCAACAAAGGCGTTACCGGGCCCCACAATCTTATCGACCTTCGGGATACTCTCGGTACCGTAAGCGAGCGCGGCGATTGCCTGCGCCCCGCCGACTTTAAAGATTTTATCGACACCCGCAATATGCGCCGCCGCTAAAATCGCACTGTTGACAGAACCGTCTGCCGCGGGAGGAGTTACCATCACTATTTCACCGCAGCCGGCTATTTTGGCGGGAATGGCATCCATCAGAACCGTAGAGGGATATGCCGCGGTACCGCCGGGCACATATAAACCGGCTTTATCAACAGGCGTAATCTTCTGCCCCATAATAACACCGTTGTCTTTACGGATTTCAAAGCCGCTTCTGACCTGCTTCTCGTGAAAAGCAGTGATGTTTTCTTTCGCTTCGGTAAGGATGCGCAAAAATTCGGGTTCAACTGCTGCTATCGCCGCTTCTATTTCCGCTTCGCTTACCAGCAGGCTGTCGAGATTGGCTTTATCAAATTTTGCACAGTACTCGAAAAGTGCCGCATCACCGCGCGCACGCACTTCGGCGATAATGGAGCTGACAATGCCCTCTACATCCGCCTGCGGCTGCACGCGCGCAAAAATTTCTTCGTGGGGAACTTCTTCGTATTTTAAAATCTTAATCATCTTACTCCTCTAACTGCTTTGATAATTGAGAAATGAGTTTTTCAATTTGCTTGTTTTTAAATTTGAAACTGGATTTATTGGCAATCACGCGCGCGGAAATATCCACAATATCTTCAAACACAACTAAATTGTTTTCTTTGAGTGTGGTGCCGGTCTCAACAATATCCACAATCACATCCGACAAATCAATCACCGGTGCAATTTCAATGGAACCGTTAAGGTGAATAATATCAATATCGCGCCCTTTTGCCGCAAAATACTCACTTGCGATATGGCTGAATTTGGTTGCCACGCGCAGGGTTTTGGTCGGCTTATCGCGAAAATCCGCCTTTGCCGCCATTGCCATTTTGCACTTGCCCATCTTTAAATCGAGCAGTTCGTAGACATCCGGCTCATATTCGAGCAAAATATCTTTACCGGTCACACCGATATCGGCAGCACCGCGCTCGACATAGATAGCCACATCACTCGGTTTAGCCCAGAAGTAGCACACCGCGCTTTCCTCATTTTCAAAAATCAGTTTGCGATTATTCTCATAGATTTCGGGGCACGCAAAGCCGGCGTTTTCAAACAGGCGGTAAGCCTTTTCGCCCAATCTGCCCTTGGGCAAGGCAATATTAAGCATTTTCTTCAACGACTTTCACCTCATTTGCTCGAATTTCAACCAATCTTCTATAATGCAGCTTTTTGTCGGCGGTTTTGAGTGTCAACACTGTACCTTCCACTGCATAGTGCGCCACCGTTTCTTTTATGGTTTGCAGGGAACTTTTGCTATCATAAAGAATAACAGTGTTTACATCATACGCCTTGCTGTCGGTATCAAAGCGCTCCAGCATATCCAAATAGACCGCAAAGCCGACCGCACCGGAAGAGCGCTTCATTTTGCGCATCAGTTTATCATACTGACCGCCGGAAAGGATAGATGCGGGAATTCCCTCTACAAAACCTTTAAAGATAACACCGTTATAGTATTTTAAATCATTAATAACGGAAAAATCAATGTGAATCATTTTATTCAGCTCGCTGCCCTCAAATGCCGCCAAAACAGTTTTGAGCTGAGAAAAGGCATCCCAGGCAACCGTGCCGCTAAGAACCTTTTCCAAGCGCGGCAGCACGGCATTTGCCTTTCCGTAAATCCCGGCAAGTTCCAATAACAGCGCTTTATCGGCTTCATCGGCTTCCACTTCGGCAAGCTCTTGCTCCAATTCGTGCACATTTTTGGCGCTGATACAGGCTAAAACGCGGGCGCTTTGGGCTTTACTAAGTGACATTTTATCCATAATAGCGGCGAGAATACCCATATGAGAAATATCGAGCACGCTGTTTTTGGAAATCGAGCGCAAGCTTTTTGCCGCGAGCACTAAGACTTCATACAGACAATACTCATCAATTTCACCGATGCACTCTAAGCCTACCTGCATAATCTCTTTAAAAGATTGCGTTTTTTGCGAAACGCGGTAAACATTTTCGGTGTAGTAAAGCTTTTTAACCTGCCCCGGTAAAAGTTGCGTATTCTTTATAATGGAAAGTGTCACATCGGGCTTGAGCGCTAAAAGTTTGCCGTTGGTATCGGTAAAAGTAATGACGGCATCGGAAACTAAAAAGTCCTTATTGCGCACATATAAATCGTATTCTTCAAACTTACTCATTTTGTAAGGAGAATATCCGAATTGGTCATAAATGGAGCGCAACTCCAGCACTGCCCGCTCTTCACTTTTTAAGGCTGTTTTTTGCATTTATTCTTCCTCACTGCTCTGTTTTAACTTTTCAATTGCCGCGCGGTAACCGCCGTTACCGTAATTCAGGCAGCGGCTGACTCTGCTGATAGTCGCTGTGGAAACATTGGTCTTTGCAGCAATCTGCTGATAATTGCAGCCCTCATCAAGCAGCAGTGCCACTTCCAGGCGCTGCGCCATATCTCTGAGTTCATTAATCGTGCACACATCTTCAAAAAAGCTGTAGCATTCCTCAACACTTTCTAAAGCAAGTACTGCTTGAAATAAATTGTCAACTGCTTGTGAATGTAAACTTGCCATAAGCTACCTTCCTTTAGGCTTTCGCCATTGTATTACCCAAACACGGGGTTTGTTACGCTTTCATATTTTATCACTTTACAGTGCTAAAGTCAACCACAATATTAATTGTTTTATAGATTTATTTAATAAGCATATAATTACTCACACTTTCTGCGCATTTTCTATTCACAATAGCTACATCAAAAAACAAAGCAGCGGAAGTTTCCGCTGCTTTATGATGAAAGATTAACTTCTCCCCTGTTACATTTTGACTGCTTTAGACTGTGTCCATTTTGCATAGAGCACCACATTGCTGCCGGATACTTTGTAATAGGGTAAAATTCTATAATAGTAAGTTGTCTTTGCCTTCACGGTCTTATCGGTGTAGGCTCTTGCACCGGCACCTGTCGAGCCGATTTTCTTAAATCCGCTCGAAGCGTTGGTGGAGCGGTAAATCAGATAGCCGCTGACCGTGCTCTTCTTAGCCCAAGTCAGTTTCGCGGTTTTGCCGCTCTTCTTGGCTGCAAAGCTGACTGCCGCAACGTTACCGAGTTTATACTGGCTCTTGCCGTTAATGACATACTTATTACCACCGGAATTTTTGGAAGCGGCGTTAGGGTAAATACCTACTTTTGCTCCCTTTAGCACCTTCACGCAATAAGCGCAAGAAGTGACGGTATTGGACTTAATAGAGCCGATAACGGTATTCGTATTAGTGCCGTTGATATAAATGCCGATATTTTTGCAGGATGAAATCTTGTTGGAATCAATGCTTTTAATCGTGACATTATTGGCACAAATGCCGTTTGTTTTCGCGCCGCTGATTGTGTTAGAGGAAATCTTATCTACACCGTAGCCGCCGTAGCAATACATACCCATGCCTTTGGGCGAAGTGATGGAATTGCCGACAATCTCAGTGATTTTAGAGCTGTGAATCACAATAGCAGTATCACCGGATTTGGAAATCACATTTTTATTAATCGTTTTAACAACGGATTTATCATCAATCACTACACTGTCATATGTGGTCGGATAAATCTTGTTGGAGTTGATATTTCCAACGGTCGACTTCATCACTTTAATTGCAATTCTCGCACTGTTAATGACATTGCCGCTAATGCTGTTCACCGATACCTTTTCAACATTCTTATCAGCTTGAATGCCAAGGTTTGCGGATTTTTTGATTGTATTCTTATCTACCGTGCCGACAGCAGCATCCGAAATTCTGATACCGTAACCCTTACTGTTGACATTGGCAATCGTGTTGCCGGAAATAGAAGCGACATTACACTGCGGGTAAGAAACCGCCTCATAAGGCTTATCCTCATAGGTAAAATTACAAACTCTAATGCCATTGACAACCGTAGAATTAATTGTGTTGGAAGTCACAGCGATTTTTGTGGAACCATCCGTGATATAAATCGGGGTCTCGGAGGTAGTCGATGCAGTTACAATGTTTTTATTCACAGCGCAATTGCGAGCATATTTTAACTTAATCGCGCACATCTTGCCGTAAGCCGTTGCGGTATTATCGTGAATATTCACGCCTTCCACATAGTAATTGCCTTTCGGGATTGTGTAATTTACTTGTTGACCATTATACTTTTTTGTAAGCGGTATAGCTTTGCGCAAAATAATGCCGTTAACATAAATTGCATGATTAGTTTTGGAAACTACGGTATTGTTACTAATCTCGACACCTAAATACACCGGGTTCGCCTTATCATCAAAGCTACGGTCATTAGCGGAAAGGTAAGTTCCGGCACCGTTTTGATCCATCGTTTTTACTTCAATGCCGACATCTGTGCCGTTGATGATATTATCCTTAACCACCAAGTCTTTCATGTTGTAGCAAAGGATTGATTTTTCTTCGGTATTGTTGAATGTATTGCCGATAATTTCGATATTTTCGAAGTATTTGCCATGCACAACCGTATGCGAAGCAATACCGCGGCGCACTTTGGTAAATTCGCAGCCGCTGATGCTGATGTTTTTACACAAATAATCAATTTCATCATCGAGATGTTCATAGCCCTGAATATGACCTTCCTGAAGCACATCAATTTGAATGGCTTCTCTGCCGTCTGTAACCGTGACATTCATATCATAAAACGAGCAGTTGGTGATATTCATACCGTCAACACCGGCAAGTTCCACAAAGTGAGCATCTTTGATATTATGGGCTTTCAATAGATGTTTTTCATCGATGCCGGCAAGCACACAATTTTTGGCATGCACAAATTTAAACATCGTTTTTGTATAGCCATTCATATCCCAATCGCCGCCGATAACCTGAATATTTTCATAGCCGTAGCCGCTTACATCGTCATTGCCGGTAGTGCCGACTTTGAGCATATTATCAGTTTCTAATTTATTATCAATATATCTGCCAACCATAATAAATTTTGCGTTATCCTCAGCAATAATGGATGTGTTGGAAAAGATATGAAAGGCGCGATTCAAATAGTAATTGCCGGCTGCGACATGAATTTCATATGGTGTCTGTTCTGTAGCATAATCGTATGCTTCGTATAATGCAGAATAGATTGCCTCTACGCCATCTTCTTGCGTTACAAACTTCTGCACAGGCTCTACCTGTTCTGCCGGTGGTTGCGGATCATCAACAGATGGAATGATTTCGGTATCAAAGCCATCGGCAAAAGCCTGCATCGGCACAGGTAATACTATCGAAAAAATCAAAATAAATGAAATGAGAATTGCCAAATGTTTTTTCATAGTAACAGCTCCTTAATGTTTATAAAATAATCCAATTAAAATTTTACACTATTTTTTGTTTTTGGTCGATTGATAAAGTGCACAAGTAATTTGCCCAATCCGCGCCAAAAATGCCCGGTGGTCATCTGCAGAATATCTTCTGCCATCTGCATACTCATCAACCCGCCGCTCATCAGTGCCGTAGCGCGCAGCGGTGAAGAGAGCATCATTTGCACTGTCATTTTTTTGTTGGCTTTCGTACCGCCGACAACTTTACCGGCTGCCGCGGTAACAATTTTCGTCACTGCTCTGCCGCCTCTCGTTTCCTGCAAATCCAAGAAAGAACAGTTTAAATCGGGTTTGTAATCCGGGTCTCTTTCTTTGGAAGGCAGCGGCGCACCGTAAAGCGCTTCAAATTCGGCTTCTTCTATCTTCTCGACTTCGGCGCTGTAGTAATGCGGCGCCGCTTCACTGTAGTCGGGTACAGCATTGCCGGTAGTATTGGTCACGCGCAGCTGCTTTGTCAGCGGCAAACAGTTGCTCGCGTTACCGACATAGATTTGGTACCTGCCGGTTTCCACTTCAAACGAGCGGCTGTCGATATTGTAATAGGCAAAAGCGCGCTTATCCAACACAAAGCGAATTTCCTTTTCTTCCCCTGCTTTGAGGTAGATTTTTGTGAATTCTTTTAACTCTTTTTTTGCTCTAAAGAGCCTGCCGCCATCCATACCGACATAGAGCTGGCAGACTTCCGCGCCGTCTCTTTCACCGACATTTTTGACTTTGAAAGTGACAGTCAGCTCGTCATCATCGCGAATATTTTCACTCGAAAGCTTTAAGTCGGAGAATGCAAAGTCGGTATAAGACAGCCCGAAACCGAACGGGAACAGCACCGGCTTTTCGACTGTGTCAAAGTAACGGTAGCCCACAAAAATGCTTTCTCTATATTCTACAGTCAACGGACCTTCCGGAAAATACTTAGCCGAAGGCACATCTTCGTAGTGCAGCGGGAAGGTTTCGGGCAGCTTGCCGCTCGGGTTTTCCTTGCCGTAGAGCACATCAAGCACAGCCCCCGCGCCTGCCTGACCGCCGAGATACGCGCACAAAATGCCTTTGGTTTTTTCGGCAAACGGCAGTTCGACAGGAGAACCGCAGTGCAAAATTACAATCACATTTTCATTCACGGCACAAACTTTTTGAGCCAATGTAAGCTGATTGTCAGGTAAGCGCATATGCTCTCTGTCAAAAGCTTCCGCCTCATAAATATCCGTTAAGCCGATAAAGAGTAAAATCTTGCGCTCCGGGTCTTTCGCGGCAAGTTCCACCGCTTCATTGAGTAAAGCTTCATCAATTATATCTGTTTCGCAACTGTAGCCGGGCGCAAATTTCGGTTCAAACCCGTATTCTTCTTTAAATATATCCAGCGCATTGTCAAGCTTTGTCGGCTCAATGAAAGAACTGCCCGCGCCCTGAAAACGCGGCTTGCGCGCCATTTCACCGATAACAGCAACTTTTTCACCCTTTTGTATCGGTAAAATATCCGCATCATTTTTGAGCAGCACATAGGAATTTGCCGCCATACTGCGCGCCAAATCATGGTGCTTTTGTTTATCATAGAAACAGTTTTTCTCCAGGTGCTTTTTGGCTTTTAAAATAAAGTCAATCACCCTGTCCACATTGGCATCGAGCACTTTTTCATCCAATGTGCCGTTTTGCACCGCTTCCACAATTTTTTCATCATTAATTCCGCTTGAATAAGGCATTTCCAAATTGCCACCCGCTTTTAAGCCGGCGATGCGGTCATTTTCCGCACCCCAATCGGTCATCACCATACCGGTATAGCCCCAGTCGCGGCGCAATACCTTACTGAGAAGATAACCGTTTTCGGAACAAAATGTGCCGTTTAGCTGATTATAGGCATTCATCACCGCGCAGGGGTCAGCTTCTTTGATAGCAATTTCAAATGCAGTTAAATAGATTTCTCTGAGTGTTCTCTCATCGACCACACTGCTAATGGTCTGCCGCCGGGTTTCCTGGTTATTTGCCGCAAAGTGCTTAATACAGGCACCGGTACCGTTGGACTGAATACCTTTTATAAAGCTCGCCGCTAATTTACCGGTAAGGTACGGATCCTCGGAATAATACTCAAAATTTCTGCCGCACAGCGGGTTGCGCTTAATGTTGACACCCGGCCCCAAGAGAACACTGACTTTCTCTTGCGCCGCTTCTTCGCCAAGCGCCTGCCCCATGCGGTAAAGCATACTTTTATCCCACGAAGCCGCAGTGGTACACGCCGGCGGGAAACAGGTTGCCGGGATGCTGCCGCCGATACCGGCGTTATCGCCGCCGGGCTGCTTGCGCACACCGTGAGGACCGTCAGTCATCATAATTTCCGGCAAACCGGCATTTTCAATGCCCTTGGTATACCAAAAATCTTTACCGGAGCAAAGAGAAGCCTTTTGCTCCAAGCTTAATTGTGAAATAATTGCTTCATACTGCATGCATTAAGCCTCCTCGTCACCGGCTGAGCCTTCCAACTCCAGAACGGAATCGGCTTCCGTGTCTTCCAAATCTTCAAACTTTTTAAGTTTCTTTTGAATGATGTCGTTACGCTTGCGCGCTTCACCGACCTTCTTGCCGGCATCTTCAATGCGCTTTAAAGCAACATCTAAAATTTCGGAGAATTTGCCGTATTGTGTCTTTGCCGCTGCCAGTGAGTGCGCAATTTCATCCGCCTTCTTATTAATTGCTATGGTCTTAAAGCCCATCGCCATCGAATTAAGTAAAGCGGTAATGGTGCTCGGCCCTGCAACCATAATTTTATATTTTGTCTGTAACTTCTCCACTAAACCGGTGCGAGAAGATGCGATTTCTGCGTATAACCCTTCCGTCGCAAGATATAAGATGGCAAATGGCGTTGTCTGCGGCACATTAATATATTTGGTAACTGCTTTTGCCTGCACAACTACACTGCGCTCCAACTGTTTGCGCGCCGCTTCTATTTCTTCTTTCACACCGCTTTCGGTCGCATCCATCAGGCGCACATAGTCTTCAAGCGGAAACTTGGAGTCAAGCGGCAAGTAAGTAATTGTATCATCCTCAGCGGGAACTTTAACCGCAAATTCCACGCGTTCGCCGCTGCCGCGCACGGTTTCGATATTGGTTTCATACATTCCGGGAATGGTTTGGTCGAGAATGTTGCCCAGCTGTACCTCAGCCCAGGTGCCTCTGGCTTTGACATTGGTCAAAACGCGGTTGAGCGCAGAAATGTTATCTGTCACCCCGCTGGAAAGCGTTTTGACTTCGCCTAAAGATTTGTAGACATTTTCTAACTGCTCCGAAACCTGCTTAAAGGATGTATCTAAGCGCGCATTAATGGTTTTGGAAAGCTTTTCATCGACTGTTTCGCGCATTTTTTCAAGCTTTTGCTCGTTACTTTTTTGCAGTTGGTCTAATTTGGTGGAAACTGTTTCGTTGATTTTACTTTGCTGCTCCATATTGGAGATGGTCAAGCGGTTGATTTGCTCGCTCATCAGCTGCATTTTCTCTGCCGTTGTTTCGCTCATCTGGCGTTGCGCCGCTGCCATTTCCTGGCGATTTCTCCCGAATTCGGCGCCCATGCGCTCGTCCATAGATTTGACCTGCGCAGACAGCGCGGAAATCTCATTGGCATTTGATTTGTTACTAAACACTTTTATGAGTATTGCCAGCAGTAAAACCAAAATTACGGCAAGTAAAATAATAATCAGTAAAGAATTTTCCATTATTTCTCCTGTTCAATAAGTGCTATTTGCCAAAAACCGGCAATATAGATTTATTCATATTAATTATACTATATTTTGCGCGTTTTGTATAGATTATTTATAAATATATTGTTAAAAATCTTTTACTGTTTTTTCTTAAATTTGTGCTAAACAAAAAAAGTGCCAATCCGAAGATTAGCACATTTTAAGAAAAATTTTATACTGTTTTGTAAGGATAACCCTTGTACTAAGCAAGGTAGAGTTTTTTGCCGATAACCCTTAGGCGTAAGCAATAAAATTATTCTTCTGACTGTTTTGCAAAGCATTCACTGCAGTAGACCGGTCTGCCGTCTTTCGGCTGGAAAGGTACCTGGCACTCTTTACCGCAGCTTGCACAAACAGCGTCATACATTGTTCTTGCCGCTTTGATAGCCTGTTTCCGTGCGTCGCGACAAGACTTGCATCTTTGGGGCTCGTTTACAAAGCCCTTTTCGGCATAGAATTCCTGCTCACCGGCAGTAAAAACGAATTCATTGCCACACTCTTTACATACAAGTGTTTTGTCCTCGTACATCTTTTTACCTCGCTTTTTTCTTCCTGGCATTTTGCCAAATAATATGATAAACCCCCGCAGCAAGCTGCATAGGTGCTTATTTTAGAATGAAATGGAACTTTTGCCTGATTCTGTAAAGGGCATTGGAAACGCGCTTTACAGTAATGCCGAGAGTTTCGGCAATCTCTGCGGCTGAGTACCCGCTGAGGTATTTATTTAATATTTCATATTCAAAATCACTAAGCCTTGCGCGCAAGGCAGCGGTTATCTCCTCCAACCTTTCCTTTTCGATAACCGACTCTTCGGGATTTGGTGCCAGATCTTGAACGAAATAATTAATAACAGTAATTTTATCTTGGGGTATTTGTTTCTTTTGAGAAACTTTTCTGGCTAAAGAATTGTAGTGATTATAAACACAGGCATTAGCATAGGTTTTAAACTTGGCATTTGCCTCCGGTTTATAGGCGCGTATGGCATTGAGAACAGCAAGCATTCCCTCTTGCACTAAATCTGCTTTTTCGATGCCGAGCGCACTGTAGCGGTCGGCAGCAAAAGAAACTAACAGGTATAAGCGGGAAACCAATTCATTGGCAGCCTTGCTGTCACCTGCCTTTGCCAAAGCGGCTAAAGCTTCTTCGCTGATGTGTTGATAATCAGTAACATCCAAACGCATAGAGTACCCCTATAATATATTTATTATACAGTTATAATAAATAATTGTCAATCATTTCAACTTTAGCTTTATTATTTTGTTCATAATAGCCAACAAAACTTTGCATTCCTTGTAGCATTGTTTGCAAGAATATGTTTAAAAATGATATTTATTCACACTGTGAAAAGCTTTTATATACATTATCGCTTGCCGAGCAGTCGACCACCGAGGCGATTTGAATGGCATTTTTGCCGAACTTTTCGCGGATTTTAATCACCTGCTCATCCAATACGGAAGCGGGAGCGCTCCCCTCTTCGCTGTAAAAATTTAACTGCAGCGGTGCATCGCTATGCGCCAATTCGCTCACGGCAATGCCGACCGAACGCAGCGGAGCTTTCCAATCATAGTTTTCGCGAAAGAGCGCCATCGCCCTTTGAGCGATTTGAGCCGAAAAACGCAATGGCGACTGAAAACTTTCGGTAAAACTTTCCCATACCAGTGTGTTGTCGCGCACCATCACTGCCAGCTTAAAAGCCAAAAAATCATTCTCTATCATTTGCTTTGCAATGTCTTCACTTAACACAATAAATGTTTTCCACACCTGTGCCTCTGTCTCCAAGTCGTTTTTGGTGGTAGTGCTACGGCTGATGCTTTTGACTTCCGGCAAATCCTTTTGCGCAATCACCGGCGACATATCCATCCCCATCGCGTAATACCGGAGCCTCTCACCGACAACACCGATTGCGTTGCGCAGAGCGCGTATATCGGAATCTGCCAAGTCGCCTATGGTGTAAATACCCAAGCGCTTGAGTTTTTCATAGGTATGCCTGCCCACACCAATCATACTGTCGGCGCTCAAATCATAAATCTTTTCTTTAAAATTATCTTCGGAAATCACTGTAATCGCATCGGGCTTTTTGTAGTCGGAACCGAGTTTTGCAAAAACCTTGTTGAAGCTGACACCGATAGAAACTGTCAAGCCCGTTTCGGCTTTAATGGTTTCTTTGATTTGGTACGCCATCTCTTCCCCGCTGCCGAACAGGCGCACACTGCCTGTCACATCCATCCAGCTTTCGTCGGGTCCGAAAGGCTCTAAAATATCGGTATAGCGGTAAAGGATGTTGCGCACAATTTTAGAGTAGCGCATATACTTTTTATAGTGCGCATCGAGTATCACCAAGTCCGGGCACTTTTGCTGCGCCTGAAAAATGGTTTCGGCAGTTTTAACACCGATCTTTTTCGCTACATCATTTTTGGCAAGCACAATGCCGTGGCGATCCTCTGCACTGCCGCACACCGCAACGGGTTTTTCGCGCAGTTCCGGTCTTTCCAGCAGCTCTACCGAAGCGTAAAAATTATTCAAATCACAATGTAAAATGACTCTGTCTTTCACTATTCATACCTCGAACATTTGTTCGATTAATCTTAACATATTTTCGCCAAAAAGTAAAGGCTTTTTCACAATTTTTGCTGCTGCGAAAAAAATGGTTGCAAATTTTCTTATTATGATTATAATAAGAACTGATTATTATAGTATTTTCTGTTTTAGGAGAAAGATATGAATATTGTAATTGCAGGTAGCGGCAAGCTCGGCGCTATGCTGACACAAAAATTAGCTGCCGAAGGGCATAATATTACCATTATCGACAGTGACTTGCGCGTTACTACCGAACTGATTGAAGAATTTGATATTATGGCGGTAGAAGGCAACTGTGCTTCCATTCAAACACTTAGAGAAGCAGGCATTGGCGATACCGACTTATTGATTGCAACCACCCGCTCGGATGAACTCAATCTGCTCAGCTGTATGACAGCGCACTATATGAATAAATCCATTCACACCATTGCGCGCCTGCGCACACCGGAGTATATGGAGTCTACCTACGCCCTGCGCAAGCCTTTAGCGCTTTCGCTGACCGTAAACCCCGAGCGCCACGCGGCAAGAGAAATCAGCCGCCTGCTCAAATACCCGGGCTTTATTAAGCGCGAGAAATTTGCCAACGGGCTTATTGAGATTGTCGGTGTCAAAGTAACAGAAGACAGCCCGCTCAAGGACAAGCCCATTCATAAACTGCCGCAAATTGCGCATTGCCAGGTTATTGTATGCACGGCATTGAGAAACGGCAAAGCCATTACACCCGACGGTGAATTTGTTTTTGAAGAAAACGATCTCATCTACGTTACCGCTTCTGCCGAAAACTTAAATACGCTTTTAAAGAACCTCGGTTTAATTAAGAGAAAGATTAAAAATATCATTATTGTCGGCGGCGGCAGAGTTTGCTACTACCTGACCACCCTGCTGGAAAAAGAAAACTTCAATGTCAAAATTATTGAAAAAGATGCGGCGCGCTGTGAAGAACTGGCGGAACATTTTGACAATGTATCCATTATCCACGGCGATGCTTCGAGCATGCATGTGCTTGAGCGCGAAGGCATTGAAACCTGCGATGCACTTATTTCTATGACAGGAATGGACGAGCAAAATGCCGTTATTTCCATTTACGGCAGCAGCCTGAATATTCCTAAGGTTATTACCAAACTCGGCAGAGCCGAGCACGTACAGATTTATGACAACCTGCCGGTCGGCAGCCTTGTCAGCCCGAAAGAGCTTAGCTGCAACACCATTGTGCGCTACGTGCGCGCGATGCAAAACCAGGTCGGCAGCGCCATCACCGTGCATTCCATTGCGGAAGGGCAAGCCGAAGCGATTGAATTCATTGTTGATGAAAACACCAAGCACTGTGATGAACCGCTCAAAGACATTACACTCAAAAAAGAAGTGCTCATTGCTTCCATCACCCACGGCAGAATGATTGAATTCCCCAACGGTGACTCCACCTTCCACCAAGGTGACAGAATTGTGGTAGTCAAAAGTGGCGACAAAGCCATTCACCAATTAAATGATATTTTTGCGGGGTAAGATATGAATTATAAAATCATGTTAAAAATTCATGCATGGATTTTACTGATTGAATCCGTATTAATGGTTCCCCCGTTAATCATTTCCATGTGCATGCATGAAAGCAAAAATGTGTTCGGCTTTTTGCTTACCATTATTATTACATTTTCGCTTGCCACCATTTTCGGCATTATTTCCCGCGATGCGAAGGCAAAGTTTTACGCAAGAGAAGGCTTTGTGTGCGTAGGTATGGCGTGGATTGTTATGTGCCTTTTAGGGGCGCTCCCCTTCTTTTTCTCGGGCACTATTCCGCATTATGTAGATGCCTTTTTTGAAACCGTTTCCGGCTTTACGACCACCGGTTCTTCCATTCTTAACGAAGTGGAGCATCTGGGTAAAGGTATGCTGTGGTGGCGTTCCTTCTCTCACTGGGTCGGCGGCATGGGCGTTTTGGTCTTCTTCTTGGCGATTATCCCGGTGAGCGGTTCGGGCGGCTTCTCGCTGCACATTTTAAGAGCGGAAAGCACCGGCCCCTCTGTTGGCAAATCCACCCCGAAAATGCGCGAAACCGCAGGCGCTCTGTATATTATCTACATCGGCTTAACGGTGCTTGATTTCATTTTCCTTTTAATCGGTAAAATGAATATATTTGATGCAGCGTGTATTGCCTTCGGCACTGCCGGTACCGGCGGCTTTACGGTGCTCAACAGCGGCTTTGCCACTTATACACCCTTTGCGATCAATGTCACCACCGTCTTTATGCTCTTATTCGGTGTCAATTTCAGTATTTACTTCATGCTCTTATTTAAGCGCGTTTGGTCAGCACTGAAAAATGAAGAGCTGATTTGCTATGTGGTTATTGTGCTTTGCAGCACCCTCTTCTTTGCGGTCAATATTTACCAAAAGACTGCGCAAACCATGCAGCTGAATGAAACGATTATGCACTCGGCATTCCAGGTCGGTGCGCTGATTACCACGACCGGTTACGCTACGGCGGACTTTGCGCAGTGGCCGGCATTCTCGCAAGCGGTCGCGCTGGTGCTGATGATGATTGGCGCCTGCGCCGGCAGTACGGGCGGCGGTATGAAGATTGCAAGAGTAATGTTGCTCTTCAAATCACTCAAGCGCAACGCGCATAAGCTCAACAGACCCAGCGAAATCCGCGTTGTCAAATTCAACGGTCAAAAAGTCAGCGAGCAAACTGTCTCCAATGTCAACGCCTACTTGGCGGCATATGTGATTTTGATTGTAGTCAGTTTCTTAATCGTTTCACTCGACAAAGCGAATTACTCGGTCACTTCTAACCTTTCGGCAGTTATTTCGACCTTTAATAACATCGGCCCTGCGCTTGACCAAATCGGCCCGATGAGCAATTACAGCGGCTACAGCGCCCTGTCTAAAATCGTGTTTAGCTTCGATATGCTCTTCGGCAGGCTGGAAATTTTCCCGATACTGATGTTATTACTGCCGCATACGTATAAAAAGCATTAAAAACATCGGCTCAGCCGATGTTTTTTATGCTTTTTAGTTTTCAGTGTTCAGGGTTCAGTTTTCAGTAAAGAGCCGCCTTTCAAGGCGGCTCTTTATTTATCGACCAAACTTTTGGTTGTAGTTTTCAATGGACTGCTTGATGATGTCGAGGGCGACTTTTTGGCTCATCACCTCGTTGACCACGCTCTCTTTCCCCTCTAACTGCTTATAGACCGAGAAGAAGTGGCGCATTTCTTCAAAAATATGGCTGGGCAGCGCCTCTATGCCGCGGTAAGCATTATAGGTCGGGTCTTCAAACGGAATGGCAATAATCTTTTGGTCATCCCTGCCGTTATCGCGCATATTAATAACCCCTATCGGGTAGCAGCGCACCATCACCAGCGGGTCAATTTCTTCGTTGCACAAAATAAGTACATCCAGCGGGTCGCCGTCATCCGCCAAGGTGTGCGGAATGAAGCCGTAATTTGCCGGGTAGTGGGTAGAAGTGTATAATATTCTATCCAAAATAATTAAGCCGGTTTCTTTGTCGAGCTCGTACTTTTTCTTGCTCCCTTTTTTGATTTCCACAACCGCGATAAAATCATGCGGTGTCACGCGCTCCGGATTAATCTCGTGCCAAATATTCATAGTTTGCCCCTTTTTCTTTTATTATAACATAAATACGAAATAATAACAACTTTTACTTCTGCACGGTCTGTAAAAGCAAAGCGCTCAACATATCCGAACACGCCAGGCAGTCATCAATGGCGGAATATTCATAATGCATGTACCATTTGCCTGCGCTGTAAAATACGGAGCCGTAGCGATAAAGAGCACTGAAATCACCGAATTGAAGCCAAACATCATAGATAACTTCCGAGTGTTGCGGAATACTCTTGGTGCGAACCGGGTCCGCTTTTGACAGCTGCAGCATTTCTTTTTGAAGCAAGGCGGTTGTTTTGCCGGTATTCACCTTGAGTATTTCCTTCTCGCTTCCTACATCGCAAAAAATGATTCCTTTTATATCGGAGTGATCGATAACAGGCAAATCCGCTATGCGCGCAACATTGCAGTACAGGCTGTTTTCCTCATGATGCATTCTTTTACAAACAACAAAAACATCTGCCAACGATGGCTCGCTAAACACATCAATAGGCTGTTCGGAAGAAAAAACATCACCTGTATTTGTGAAATAGTTGAGCGCTTTTTCCGTGTGAGCGGATATGTCAGGGCTAACACGCCACATCTCGCTAAAATCTCTGCCCTCTTTATCAAAAGCCGAATAAAGGTTGGATTTATATTTGATAATATCATAACCGCCAAGCAAGTCGCTTGCATATGATTTGGCAATCTCGGTTTCTTTAGCACTTAAGGGTGCATTGCTGCCGCTTGCTTTGTATTTTTTATTCCAATGCGAATATTTCCAGTAAATATTCCACCAGGCTCCCCCGCACCAGGCAATGAAAGAGTCCATATCGGTCGGCAGGCAGCAATCTTGACTTAAGCCGTACCACTCGCCTAAGTCAATACTGTTTTGCGCGCAATACTCCTTTAATGCCTCGAAGCTTTCAAATTTAAATAATTGCTTCTCGCTTACATTCCATATTGCAAAGGCATAGTAGCCCTGCTTGCACGGCACAAAATCCTTCACACCCACAACATCAATGGATTTAAACCATATTTGGTCAGCGGTGGTATTGCTCTCGGAGAAAAACACAAAAGCGACGATTTCCTTTTCATCGCTCGCAAAATATATAGACTCGGAGTTATTGCCCGCCTGCATAAGTGTATCGGATTCTTTTTGATAAAAAATACCTTGGCAAAAGTCGGGGAAATCGGCATATTGCGGCTTATCGGGAACAAATGCATCACAGCCGCTTGAAGCATAGTACTCATCAAAAAGCAGTTTAGGAACCGGAAAGCGCTCACTTTCAATGGAGCTTAACTTCGTTTCAATGGCAAAATCAGCCGCCAAAAGCACAAAGAGCCCGGCAATCACTGCCAAAATAATCAAGACAATTCTTGTTGTTTTTTTCATTTTAAGCTTCTTCCCACTTTTCTATTTTTAATTGCTTTTCTTTGAGCAGTTTTTGAAAACTCTCCCATTCGTATTCCCTTTGGATTTTCACATCCTTTAACTGCCGAAAAGTATCGAGCAAATAAATGAGAGCGTATTCCTGCACTTGCTTATCGCCGGCTTCGAATTGATTTTCCACAGCAACATAGTTTTGATTTATCTTGGAAAAGCGCACAAACTTACCTTCGTAAATCGTGGCATTCTTATCGTGGTCTTTATCAACATATTCCAACCAACAATCGCCGCTGTCATTGAAAATAAAATAGTCACCGGCGATATAGTAGCAATAATTACCGCGAAAATCGAGGATTTGAAAGCCTTCCACCTTTTCGTAGGGCTTATAAAAACAGCCGCTAAAGCCAATCAGCATCAGCGCAAGCAAAAGCACAGACATTATTCGTTTCATTATTTTTACACCTTCTCAATTTCTTTATGAATGAGGTTGAGGGTTTTCTTTTTATCTTTCACCCATTCGGGTGCGATGAGCAGGCGCTTGTCGCCGTCACCGGTCAGGCGGTGCACCACCACGCCCGGGGGCAAGAGTGCCACTGCCTTGGCGACAAGTGACGCATACGCTTCGCGGCTCATCAGTTCAAAAGGCTCGCGCCGGAAGATTTCGGCAAGTGCGCTGCCCTCCAAAATGTTGAGCATATGAAATTTTACACCGTCTGTTCCCGCAGCGCAGGCAAATTCCACCGAAGCGAGCATATCTGCTTCGCTCTCGCCCGGCAAGCCGAAAATCAGGTGTGTGACCGTGTGAATGCCCGCACCTTTCAAGGCTTTGACAGCCGCAAGGTAGGTGCTGTTCGGGTAGCAGCGGTGAAACGCATGTGCAGTTTGCTCGTTTGCCGTTTGCAAGCCCAGTTCCACAATGACGGGCTTTTGGCGGTTAAGGCGCTCTAAGAGCGCTAACACTTCTCTCGAAAGGCAGTCGGGGCGCGTGGCGATAGCAAGAGCAACAATGTCTTCGCTCTCGGCAGCACTGCGGTAGAGCGCTTCCAAGCGGCTAACCGGCGCATAGGTGCCGCTGTAGGCTTGAAAATAGGCTATGTACTCGTGAGCGCCCTTTGCTTTTACCAATTCTTTTGCGGCGGCAAGTTGCGCCTTGATATCACTGCCGCCGGCACAAAAGCGGCCGCCGCTTCCGCCCGCGCAGAAGGTACAGCCGCCTGTTGCCAAAGTACCGTCTCGATTCGGGCAGGTAAACCCCGCATCCAGCGAGAGTTTATATACCTTGCAGCCGAATCGAGCGCGGCAATAGTCGTTAAAAGATGTGTATTGCATTAGATTTTTCTGTTGGAAATAACAAATTCCTGCACATAGGTTCTGCCGCCCTTTAATTTATATTGCGGTCTGATATGTGCCATACCGGGCATATCACCGCCCACACCGCACATACTGTAATCGATGTTGATGGTGATATCATCTTCATACTTGAGTTCATGCAGATGCTCTGCGTTTTGCAGCGCTTCCTGCGTGTAATTCCAAGCACTGAAGCCGATTTCCTTGTCGTTACCTGCGGAGAACACAATCTTCTTGTGTGCCTCGTTGGCAAAGGCAATGTAGTCGCAGTCTTCGCGGTTACCGTTTTCCTGCGGGCGCATATATCTGTGCTCAAGCTCGCGCACTTTCATATTGTACTTGGAAATGCGAGAACCGGTCTTTCTGTCAAGATAGCACTCTGCAGGACCTCTGCCGAGCCACTCTACATTCTCAAATGCGCCTTCTAATTGGGTGGTCATACCGATGCGCAGCACATTGGCAATCGGTTTAAACACATGGCGCACAAAGATGTCGCCTTGCGCGTTAATGACATAAGTAATTCTGCCTCTGCCGAGAGCGTTGCTGATAGCGGTGGAAACCTTAAGCACATTCTTTTCCTGCTTGACACTGAAGCTTGAAAAATGTGTATGTTTTGTCGCCTCTCTCCAGCGCGAAATCGGCAGCATCCACTTCAAATCTCTCTTGAAGTTAAAATAGGTGTAGTCATTATCGGTCAATGCTCTGAAGTAGTTCGGCACCAGCGGGCTCTTAAGCACACGCTCGTTTTCGTATTTAATGCTTGCCAACTGCTTGTTGACAAATTCGATTTCAAAACCGTCGCCGTAAACGGTCAGGTTGTTTTTATCGATAAAGCGCAGGTTAATCTCGCCGTCAACCTTCTGCAGCTTGCGCGGCTGCTTGTTGTAAATGCGAACTTGACCGAAGTTGAGAATATAGTCTTTATCCGCCCAAATAGTGTCTTCCTTCAAGCACTGGTAAAGATTAAAGGTCAAGGAGCAATCACTGTCTATCTCCGGCACAGGCACGGTGATTTCCGAGTAGGTTTTCGGCTCTGCTTCAATGGTAATATCCCCATCCAAAATCACTTCACCGTTTTTCTCCCAAGTAAAGAAGAAATCAAAGTCGCTTAAATTGGTGAAAGAATACTTGTTAAAGACTTCAAAAATGCCCTTTTCGGCATCTTTTTCCGCAAGCGAGAATTGCCCGTAAACGTGCTTCACTTCATAGTAAGACGGATGCGGCTTTCTGTCGGCACCTACAATACCGTTGGCGCAGAAGTAAGCATCGGTTCTGCCCTCATCAAAGTCGCCGCCGTAGAGCCACTTGTCGCCTTCTTCATCCTTAATATGAATTGCCTGGTCGACAAAGTCCCAAATATAGCCGCCGCACATATTCTCGTATTTTTCAAAGTCAGCCATATAGTCTTTGAAGTTACCGAGGCTGTTTTCCATCGCGTGGGCATATTCGCATAAAATTACCGGATGGTCTTTGTATGCCGCCGGGTTAATCGGCTTATTATCGGCTGCCAAAGCATTGGCAACGTTGTCATAAAGGCTTGTTTTGACTTCTCTTTGCTCGCCCATCGCCTGCATCAGCGGTGCTTCGGGATACATGCGGCTGATAAAGTCGCTCTTGGTGAAATCAAAATCGCCTTCGTAGTGGATTTTCTTGGTGTCATCGAGCGCCAATGCCGCTTCGCGCATTCTCATAAAGTTGGAACCGTCACCGGCTTCGTTACCGAGGCTCCACACAAAAATACAGGGGTAGTTTCTGT
This sequence comes from Clostridia bacterium, assembly GCA_017432485.1. GTDB lineage: Bacteria > Bacillota > Clostridia > Oscillospirales > Acutalibacteraceae > RUG714. The sequence goes on along the minus strand of JAFRJB010000038.1, from coordinate 20,427 downwards.
CTCTGAGCACCATGCGCTCCATTCTGTCAACGACCTGCGCAGTCCAGACCGGGTTGTCGCCCGGGCAGTTTTTGCGGCGCACACCGTGGGTTTCCACATCGCATTCATCCATTACATAGATACCGTAGCGATTGCACAGCTCATAGAATTCCGGGCTGTTCGGGTAGTGGCTGGTTCTGATAGAGTTACAGTTGGCGCGCTTAATCAAATCCAAATCCTGCGTAAAGCGCTCTTTCGGGATTGCCCACGCATAATCGGGGTCATACTCGTGGCGGTTTACACCCTTAATCATAATCTCCTGCCCGTTAAAGAACAGTTTATTACCGCGAATTTCCACCTGCTTGAAGCCGACAACAAAAGTCTTGGCGCAAAGGATTTCCTCTCCCTTTTTGAGCAGTAAAACAAGTGTATACGTATTGGGATATTCCGCGCTCCACAGCTTCGGGTTTTCAATATCTTTCTTAAAATCAATCTTTTGCTCGGCATCCGCACTCAAATCGGCATTGCCTAAAGAGATTTCATCGGCACCGTCAAGCAAATATGCGCTGATGGAAGCCCCCTCAACACCTTCAAGGTTTTTAACATCAATCGCAAGGCTTGTGTGCGCAAGGGTGTAGTTGCCCTCATCAAAATCGGTGCGGAAATAGAAGTCGCGCACCATCAGCTTCGGCTCGGCATACAGGTACACATCGCGGTAAATACCCGATAAGAACCACATATCCTGGTCTTCCAAGTAAGAGCCGTCGGAATATCTGTAGACTTCGGCAACAATGCTATTTGTTCCTACTTTTACATACTTTGTAAGATTGAACTCGGCACCGTTCATCGAGCCCTGCGAATAGCCGACTTCTTCCCCGTTGACATAGAGTTTAAAGGCGCTCTTAACAGCCGTAAAGTAAATATAAATTTCTCTGCCGTCCCACGAAGCGGGAATGTCAAAACTGCGCCTGTAAATACCAATCTCATTGCGGGAATGGTCAATTTTCGGAATTTCACTTTCCTTTGTGCTTAAAATATCCGGATAGGAGTTACAAAGATAGATCGGTTTGGAATAGCCGTTAAACTGCCACACGCTCGGCACCGGCATATCCGCCCAATCGGAAACATCAAATTCATCCTTCCAAAACTCTGCGGGAACATTTTCCACACCCATTTGCCAGTAAAACTTCCATGTGCCGTTAAGGCTCATTTGGTACTCGCTGCCCTCTGATGATAAAGCCGCTTCGAGGCTGTCATAGGGCATCATAATGGTGTGGGATTTTTCTTTATTTTGCTCGAAAATCTGCGGATTTTCCCAAATATACATCTATCTTATCCTCCTCAATCTTTCTCAAATCAGTTGGCTGCTATTAAAGCGTAAATGCCGACGGAAAAAGCGCTAAGCGCCATTAATGCCGCTAAAACGATAGCTACAATTTTTGCGAATTTTCTGTTCATAGTCTTTACTCTCCTATTAAGTTTCTAAAATCTTTTTCCATTTTTTGTGTTAACGCCTGCGCTTCCTCTTCGGTTGCGGTGCAAGCGGTAATATATGCTTTAATTTTCGGTTCCGTGCCCGAGGGGCGAATGATAAAGAGGTTATCATTTTCCAATTCATACACAAGTGCATTTGTGCTCGGCAGTAAAATGTCTTCGCTCTCGTTGGTAGAGAGGTTGACTCTTTGAAGCTTCTTATAGTCGGAGAAATATTCCACCTTTAAGCCTGCAAGCGAGGTAATGACATCTTCTCTTAAGGTTTGCATAATCGACTGCATTTTTGCCATACCCTCGGCGCCCTCAAATTGCAGCGAAATGACCGTGTGCTTATAAATGCCGAACTGTGCATACAGTTCCTGCATCACTTCAATGAGGTTTTTGCCGATACTCTTGTAGTAAGCTGCCATCTCGCAAATAAGCATGGAAGCAACCACCGCATCTTTATCTCTTGCGTGGGTGCCGCTGAGGTAGCCGTAGCTCTCCTCAAAGCCCAAAATAAAGTTGTTTTCTTTACCCTGCTTTTCCAAATCGGTGATGTATTCGCCGATATATTTAAAGCCGGTAAGCACTTCTTTAATGCGGCAGCCGTGTTTTGCCGCTACCTTGTTGGCAATGTTGGTGGTCACAAAGCTCTTAATTGCCACCGGTTCGGGCGGCATAGTGCCCTTTGCCTCGCGCTGCGAAAGCAGGTATTCCAATAACATTGCGCCCACTTCGTTACCGCTCATAAGCTGATATTCGCCGCTGCGGTCTTTGACCGCAATACCCACTCTGTCGCAATCGGGGTCGGTTGCCAAAATCAAGTCGGCATCAAAGCGCGCGGTCATTTCCAGCGCTTTTTCAAAGACCTGGCGAATTTCGGGGTTCGGGTACGGGCAGGTCGGGAAATTACCGTCAGGCAATTCCTGCTCGGGCACTACTTCCACATTCTCAATGCCGATTCTCTTCAAAATTTCTCTTACCGGTTTATTGCCGGTGCCGTTGAGCGGCGAGTAAATCAAATTGAGGTTGGCGCTTTGGCAGATACCGGGGTTCACCGCCGCCTTTTGCACTTCGCCCAAGAATGCTTCCATCACTTCATCCGCACAATATGCAATCGTGCCTGCCGTAAGCCCTTCTTTAAAACCGATGCTCTTAATATCGCGGAACATGTCAATGTGGCGAATTTCGGCAAGGGTTTTGGCTGCGCTCTCATCGGTCATCTGGTAACCGTCGGGGTCGTAGCACTTAAAGCCGTTGTATTTACTCGGATTGTGAGAAGCGGTAATGACAATACCGCTCTTGCAGCCTAAATAGCGCACCGCAAAGCTGAGTACCGGTGTGGGCACCAATTCTTTAAAGATGTATGCCTTCACACCGTTTGCCGCCAGCACACACGCCGCCTTTTTGGCAAAAACTTCGGATTTAATGCGCGAGTCGTAAGCAATCGCCACGCTCGGTGCATCATATTGCTTTAAAAGAGAAGCAGCAAGCCCCTGCGTTGCCTGACCGACAGTGTAAACATTCATTCTGTTGGTCCCTGCGCCGATGACACCGCGCAAACCCGCCGTGCCGAATTCCAAAGACTGATAAAATCTGTCTTGAATCTCTGCTTCGTTGCCTGCTACTGCTTTTAATTCTTCAATTAAGTCGCTGTCCTCTTTGGCGTTTTCGCACCAAAGGGCATAAAGTTCATTCCAATTATTCATATTGTTTCCTTTCTGCACATAACGCAGTGCGCATAATAAGGCATTATGCTATACATAACTATAATATAAAAATTTTTAAAGTATGTCAACTCAAATCACAAAAATATATTGAACCGTATTTTGAATTAGTATATAATGAAAATGAGATAATTTGCGGGTTTATATGCTCATACCCGCGCGGAAAGGATATATCCTTATGTTTGCAAAGGTCAATTCTCTCGGTTTACAGGGTATCGACGGGTTTCGTGTCACTGTCGAGGTGGATATTTCAGGCGGTTTGCCGAAATTTGAAATTGTCGGTCTGCCCGATACTGCGGTCAAAGAGTCCAAAGAGCGCGTGCGCTCGGCAATTAAAAACAGCGGTTTTGACTACCCTGTTTCGCGCATAACGGTCAACCTCGCCCCTGCCGATACCAAAAAAGAAGGGCCGATTTACGATTTACCGATATTGGTCGGCATTTTGCTTGCCGGCGGTCAAATTAAGAAAATTCCCGACAACAGCGCTTTTATCGGCGCACTGTCGCTCAATGGCGATGTTTCCCCGATTAACGGTGTGTTGCCGATGGCGATTAAAGCCAAAGAAGAAGGCTGTGAAAGCATTTTTGTGCCTTTTGAAAACGCTGCCGAGTGCCGCATTATTCAAGGCATTCGCGCCTATGCTGTCAAAAGTGTGAAAGAGCTTGCCGCCTACCTGCGCGGCGAAATTGACCTTAACCCTGTTGAAACGGTGGATTACAGCTTTGCCGAAGACAGTGTGGATTTTGAAGACTTTGAAGATGTCAGAGGGCAATTTGATGCGCGCCGTGCGCTCGAAATTGCCGCGGCAGGCGGCCACAATGTGCTGATGGTCGGTGCTCCCGGCGCCGGCAAAAGCATGCTCGCCAAGCGCATTCCTTCCATTTTGCCGGATATGACCTTTGAAGAAGCGATTGAAGCGACCAAAATCCACTCGATTGCGGGCGAACTGCCCTCCGACACCGAGATTTTGCACAAGCGCCCCTTCCGCTCTCCGCACCACACCATTTCCCCTGTCGGTCTTTCCGGCGGCGGCACGGTCATTAAACCGGGGGAAATCTCGCTCGCGCACAACGGTGTGCTGTTTTTAGATGAACTGCCCGAATTTACCCGCCAGGCAATGGAAATCCTGCGCCAGCCGATGGAAGACGGCAAAATCACGATTTCCCGCGTATCGGGCTCCATTACCTACCCTTCCCGCTTTATGACAATTGCGGCGATGAATCCCTGCAAGTGCGGCTACTACGGTCACCCGACCAAGCAGTGCACCTGCCCGCCTCACGCCGCCGAAAAATACATTGCCAAAATCTCTTACCCGCTCTTAGACCGCTTTGATATTCACGTGGATGTGCAGTCAGTGGAATACGATGACTTGGCGAGTAAACACAAGGGCGAATGCTCGGCAGATATTAAAAAGCGCGTCAACCGCGCCAGAGAGCGGCAGTTGCGCCGCTTTGCCGAAACCGACATTGTCTGCAATGCGCAGATGTCGCCTTCCCAAACCCGCAAATATTGCCTGCTCAGCGACGAAGCCCAGCAAGCACTTAAGCTCGCGTTTGAAAAATTAGGCTTATCGGCAAGAGCGTATGATAAAGTGCTGCGTGTTTCCAAAACGATTGCCGACTTGGATGAGAGTGATATCATTGATACACCCCACATCTTAGAAGCCGTGCAGTACCGCTCGCTTGACCGCAAGTATTGGAAGAAGCAGTAGTATGCAGTATCTTGTGACGTTTTTAGAGGGAATTATATCGTTCATCTCGCCGTGTATGCTCCCGCTGCTGCCGCTGTATATTTCCTACTTTGCTGCGGATAATGACGAGAAAACGCCGAAAAGCAAGGTCTTTTTGCGCGCGCTCGCTTTTGTGCTCGGGTTTAGCATCGTGTTTTGCCTTTTAGGGCTGTTTGCCGGCACTCTCGGCGCTTTTTTGCAGAAATATAAGACCATTCTCAATATTGTCTGCGGCTGCATTGTGGTGCTGTTCGGCTTGAGTTACTTGGAAATTATTCCGCTGCCGTTTTTAAAGGGTATGACAAAATCCCACCGCGCCGGCAGTATTGCTGCGGCATTTGTGTTCGGGGTGATTTACTCGGTCAGCCTTACGCCTTGTATCGGCGCCTTTTTAGGTTCGGCACTGATGATGGCTTCTACTTCCGGCTCCTCGCTGCAGGGTGTGCTGTTATTGTGCACCTACTCGCTGGGAATGGGCATCCCTTTCCTGCTTTCAAGCATCTTGATTGAGCGGCTGACCACTGCATTTCAGGCCATTAAAAAGCACTATAATGTGATTAACAAAGTTTGCGGCGGCTTTCTCATTGTGATGGGTATTTTAATGGCTACCGGGCTGTTTGACAAATTTTTAGGTTTATTGAGCTAATAATAAAGGAGAATGCAATGAAACAAAGCGTTAAATTTATCATATTAGCCGTTTTGCTTGTCGGTGTTTTGGTCGGCGCTTTCTTTGCTTACCAAAACTTAAAGGGCGACGGCGAGCAAATCACCAAAGCCACCACCGCGCTGCAGACCCAATCGCATGATGAAAGCGTCAATGTCGGCGCACAGGCAAGTGATTTTAAAGTATTGGATATTAACGGCAATGACGTGCGCCTTTCGGAACAATTCGGCAAGCCCATCGTTCTCAACTTTTGGGCAACTTGGTGCGGCTACTGCGTAGAGGAATTGCCGGCTTTTGAAGAGGTTTATAAAGAAAAGGACGACAGCGTGCAGTTTATGGTGGTGAACCTAACCGACGGCAAAAGAGAAACGCTCAAAAGCGCTACTGCCTTTTTAAAAGAGCAAGCCTTCACCTTCCCCGCGTATTTTGACACTTACGGCGAAGCGCTTACGGCTTACAGCGCCTACACTATCCCCTTAACCCTCTTTATCAATTCTGACGGCACCATTGCCGACAAACACTTGGGCGCATTAGATAAAAATACTTTAGAAACAAAATTAAGTGAATTATCCTAACATTTGTGGATATCCAGCTTAAAATCGATTATAATACAATGTAGAAAAAAGGAGGAAATCATTATGGCAGAAATTATTATTACCGATGAAAATTTTGAAGAAGAAGTCTTAAAAGCCGATATCCCGGTTCTTGTGGACTTTTGGGCCGGCTGGTGCGGCCCCTGCAAAATGCTCGCACCGATTATTGAGCAAATCGCTGCCGAGCAGGAAGGCAAAATCAAGGTTTGCAAAGCCAATGTGGATGACTGTATGGATACGGCGGCAGAATACAATGTTGCCTCTATCCCGACAGTGCTGCTGTTCAAAAACGGCGAAGAAGCAGACAGAAGTGTCGGCTTCAAACCCAAAGAAGCGATTGAAACAATGTTTGCATAAGAAAAAGGCTCTGAAAAGAGCCTTTTTTTATGCAATATCCAAATAAAAATTAGAGGTAGTAACTCTGTGTTGTGTTAAAATCGGGTAAGAGCAAAGCCCTTCCTCAATTATTCATTATTCCCTATTCATTTTGTATCATCTTATAACCCTTATAAGATGATACAAATAAGACCGTTACAGCCTTCATTAATCACGCGCTCCACGGTTTCGCGCAGCTTGCCTCTGGCATCTGCCGGCATGCGCGCAAGCTTGTTGTTTAAGCCTTCGTTAACAATCGAGTAAATGGACTTACCGAAAATATCGCTGTTCCAAATCTCTTTCGGGTTTTCTTCAAACTGCTTCATCAGGTAGAGTACCAAATCTTCACTTTGGCTCTCGCTGCCGACAATCGGCGCCACTTCGGTCTTAATATCCGCGCGCAGCATATGAATGCTCGGCGCGCTTGCTTTTAAGCGCACCCCGTAGCGCCCGCCCTGTTTCATCAACTCGGGTTCTTCTAAGGTCAATTCACTCAGCTCCGGCATCACAATACCGTAGCCCGTTTTTTCCACCTCATCGAGTGCGTTTTTGACCTTTTCGTACTTTTGCTTAACATCGGCAAGCTCCGACACGGCGCGCATAAGCTCCTGCTCATTACTGACATCCACACCGGTTTTCTCTGCCAAAACGCGGTAAAAGAGGCCATCTGCCGTGTTGGCGCGAATCACTGCCGACCCGTTGGAAAGGTCAATCGAGCTAATGTCGGCGCTTTGAATATACTCGCTTTCCACCAATTTATCGGCAATCACTTCAATATCGCGCAAGTGCTCAATGCTGTCTGCCGCAGCGCTGACCGCCGCGAAAATGCTCTCTTTGAGCCAGTGGTCTTTATCGAGCGCCAAAATCCATTCGGGCACGCGAATTTCGACCTGGCTGACCGGGAATTCAAACAGCACCGTTGCCAGCAACTCTTTAATCTGCGTTTCATCAAGCTCCAAGCAATTCACCGGCACAACCGGCACGGCATACCGCTGCGACAACTCCCCTGCAAGTGCTTTTACCTGCTCGCTCTCGGGCGCCGTGCTGTTAAGTAACACCACAAAGGGCTTGCGAATGGCTTTGAGTTCGGCAATAACACGCTGCTCCGCCATTTCGTATTCACTGCGCGGAATGTCGGTAATGCTGCCATCGGTTGTCACGACCAAGCCGACTGTGGAATGCTCGCCTATCACCTTTTTGGTGCCGATTTCCGCGGCAGTGTGAAACGGTATTTCCTCTTCCGCCCAAGGGGTATGCACCATGCGCGGCACTTCATCCTCAATGTAGCCGATGGCGCTTGGCACCACAAAGCCCACGCAGTCGACCAAGCGCACCTTTAAATGCGCATTGTTGCCGATGGTAATCCCCACTGCTTCTTCCGGTATAAACTTCGGCTCGGTTGTCATAATGGTTCTGCCGCCTGCGGACTGCGGCATTTCATCTATCGCCCGCTCTTTTTCAAAAGTGCCCTCGATGTTCGGGATTACAATGCTTTCCAAAAAGCGGTTAATAAAAGTGGATTTGCCGCTCCTGACAGGCCCGACCACGCCAATGTAGATGTTGCCGCCGGTTCTTGTCTCTATATCCGAATAGATTTTGTTTGCATCTGCCATTTTTCTTCCTCCATATGCGGTGAATTACTTGTTTTCAAATTAATCCTATGCCTGTGTTAAGTAATTTATGCCTTTTTCACGCACCGACAGGCAGATTGACAACGGCTTTAAAAAATGATAGTATTTTTTATAAATAGTCAACTGTAAAGGAATACATTATGAACGTTTACGATTTTGACAACACGATTTATGACGGCGAAAGCTGTTTTGACCTGTTTAAGTTTTATTTAAAGAAAGACCCTTCCCTGCTCAAATCGTTTCCCACCGTGGTCAAGGGTTTTGCGCGCTATAAAAAGGGCAAAATCAGTTTGAATGAAATGATTTCCAAATATGTGCCGCTCGCCGAAGAAAAGCTTTCAAAAATTGATTTTGAAAACGACCCGAAAGAGTTTTGGGATAAGCATATGCATAAAATCAAACCCTTCTATGCCGCCCAGCAAAAAGAAGATGACCTGATTATCACCGCTTCACCCGATTTTCATATGCAGGAAATCTGCAAGCGCTTAGGAATTAAAAACTATTTAACTACCAAGGTTAATCAGCAAAGCGGCAAAATTGAGTTTGCCTGCATTCGCCAAAATAAAATCACGGCGTTTCAAAAGCTCTGCGGCGAGGAACAGCTCGAAATAGAGAATTTCTATACCGACTCGCCTGAAAACGATGCCCCGCTGATTGAGCTTGCAAAGCATGCATTTGTCGTTAAAAAGAATACAATCACACAAGTAAAGTGAGCACAACAAATTGTGCTCACTTTATTTGTGTGTTCATTAGAGAAATGTCTTTATAATCAAGTGCGCATGTGTCGCCATATAATTCCGCATTCCGCATTCCGAATACAAAAATAAGGATGCCGCAAAGCATCCTTATTTTTATTGTTTATTCTTTACTCCAAGTCACGCCTTGCGGCGTGTCTTTGAGTATAATTCCCATCGCTTTGAGTTCATCGCGAATGCGGTCGGCTTCCGCCCAGTTCTTTTCGGCTCTGGCTTTGCTGCGCTGCTCAATGAGCGCTTCTACCTGCGCATCTAAACTGTCTGACTCTTTGCTTTGGTACACAAGCCCCAAAACATCGGTCAGTTCATTAAAGAGCGCCAGCGCATACTCAGCAGATGCCTTGCCCTTGTTTTCCGCTACTGCGGTGTTGGCAACTCTGACAAGCTCAAACACTGCCGCCAAAGCATCCGCGGTATTGAGGTCATCCTCCATCGCTTCAATAAATGCCGCTTTCTTCGCATCCACACTCTCTTGAAGCGCCGCATCAAGCTCTCTTTCTTCTGCTGCAGCGATGTAATTCTCAAGGTTTTCTTTGCAGTTATAAAGCCTTTCAAGCGCCGCTTTGCACTGCTCAATAATCTCAATCGAGTAATTAATGGGCTTGCGGTAATGCGCGCTGATGATAAAGTAGCGAATCGGCTCGTAGCCGTAAACGCTTGCAACATCTCTGACTGTTTTAAAATTACCCAGAGATTTGCTCATTTTTTCATTATCTACATTAATATAGCCGTTATGCATCCAGTATTTGGCAAAGGGCGCGCCGTTGCAGGTTTCGCTCTGGGCGATTTCATTCTCGTGGTGCGGGAAAATCAAATCCTGCCCGCCGCAGTGAATGTCAATCGTTTCGCCCAAATACTTGCGGTTCATTGCCGAGCACTCAATGTGCCAGCCGGGTCTGCCGTGCCCCCACGGGCTGTCCCAATACGGTTCATCGGGCTTGGCGGCTTTCCACAGCGCAAAGTCCATCGGGTCTTCTTTAATATCGCCTACCGCGATGCGCGCACCGGCGGCTAAATCTTCTAAAGGCTGGTGAGAGAGTTTACCGTATTCGGCAAACTTCTTGGTTCTGAAATACACATCCCCATCCACTTCATAGGCATAGCCTTTTTGCTGCAAATCGCTGACCATAGAGATGATTTCTTCAATATTTTCCGTTGCCTTAGGGTGAATATCCGCCTTGCGCACATTCATGCCTTCTACATCGGTCCAATACTCGGCGATGTATTTCTTGGCAATTTCATCGTAGGTAGTGCCCTCTTCATTGGCGCGCTTGATGATTTTATCATCAATATCGGTAAAGTTTTGCACAAAGCTCACTTCGTAACCGCGATACTCCAAATACCGGCGCAACGTATCAAACACACAAATCGGGCGCGCGTTGCCGATGTGAATAAAATAATACACAGTCGGTCCGCAGGCATAAATTTTCACCTTGCCTTCTTCAAGCGGCACCAATTCTTCTTTTCTGCGGGTAAGTGTATTAAAAATTTTCATCATTTATTCTCCTTTGCGGCTGTTGCCGGCTTCGACTTCTTTTTCCAATCTGTCGACCTTCTTGTGCAGTTTTCTCAATTCGCGGCTAATCGGGTCGGGAATATGTATCTGGTCAAGTTCAAGCACGCGCTGCCCTTTGGTTTTAACAATGCGCGCCGGCGAACCGACTGCCGTGGAATTGGGAGGCACTTCACTGAGCACCACCGAGCCTGCGGCGATGCGCGTGTTATCGCCCACTTTAAATGAGCCCAAAAGCTTGGCGCCTGCGCCTATCATCACATTGTTACCGATGGTCGGGTGGCGCTTGCCGCTCTCTTTACCGGTACCGCCGAGGGTGACGCCCTGGTAAATGGTGACATCATCACCGATTTCGGTGGTCTCGCCAATCACAACCCCATGACCGTGGTCAATAAAGAAGCGCTTGCCGATTTGCGCCCCGGGGTGTATCTCTATACCGGTTTTGTAGGCACAGCGCTGCGAAATCAGCCTCGCCCGCAGGGTGTGCCCTTTTAAATACAGCTTGTGCGCGCGGCGATAAGCGCGAATGGCTTTAAAGCCGGGGTAGCACAAGACAATTTCCAAAGAGGATTTTGCCGCCGGATCTCTATCCTTTATGCAAGCCAAATCTTCTTTATACGTTTCAAACATAGTTCTCCTCACAATGTAAATTCAAAATTCTAAATGATAAATGCTAAATGATTAGAAACAGAATGCAGCCTTGCAATTTAAAAGTCTACCCCTCTGGGTGCTGCGCACCCATCTCCCCTCTTCAAGGGGCGACTAGAAGATGGCAAATTGAACGACTAACAAACTTGGATTATTGCCAACTATTCTAATCAAGTACGAATCTGTCGCCCTTCATTCTACATTCTAATTTCTAAATTCTAAATTTCCTTGTCGGCTTCCCTGCCGATTAAATCATACTCATCAAAATCCAATATCTCCACCGGCACAATATCACCCGGTTGGAGTTCGTTTTCACTCGCAAAGTAAACACCCGTATCAATCTCCGGCGCATCCATATACGACCTGCCGAAATACAGGCAGCTGTCAAAATCGTAGCTGTCTACCATCACATCAAACACTTTGCCGATATAGGATTTATTCTTTTCTAAAATTATATTATACTGTGTATTCATTAAAACTTCAACCCTGCGCGCTTTAATTCTTTCATCAATTTGCGCGGGCATGGTTGCTGCCGGGGTGTCTTCTTCGGGCGAATAGGCAAAGGCGCCCATTCTGTCAAACCCGATTTCATTCACAAATTCGCACAGTTCGGTAAAATCCGCCTCGCTTTCGCCGGGAAAGCCGCAAATAAAAGTGGTGCGGAATATGCAATCGGGTATCTCTTTTCTGATTTTTTGCAGCAAAGCGGTCAGCGACTGCCTGTCGCCGCGGCGATTCATCGCTTTGAGTACCCTGCCGGAAGCATGCTGCAAAGGCAAATCGATGTAATTGACAATCTTTTCATTATCGCGCATAACCGCAATCAGTTCATCGGTAATGCGGTCGGGGTAACAATAATAGATGCGAATGCGCGCAAAGTCGATTTCACAAAGCTTTTCCAGCAGCGCAGCGAGCATCGGTTTACCGCAAAGGTCTTCCCCGTAGCGCGTGGTATCTTGCGCAATGAGCACAATTTCGCGCACACCGCCTTCACACAGCGCCTTTGCTTCGGTAATAATCTCTTCCATCGGGCGGGAACGAAATGCGCCGCGAATGAGCGGAATGGCGCAATACGAGCAGCAGTTCGAGCAACCGTCCGCTATTTTAAGATATGCCCAGTGCGCCGGAGTGGTTAATATTCTGTCACCGCACAGCGGCATTAAGTCTTTTGCGGGAAAAGCGCTTTCCTGCCCGCCGGCGAGCACTGCATTGCAGACGCCGACAATATCACTGTTAGCGCCGATGCCGATAACGGCATCCGCCTCCGGGATTTCGCGCGCCACTTCCTCGCGGTAACGCTCGGCAAGGCAACCGCTGATAATGATGTGCGAAAGCTGACCTGCTTTTTTTAGCTCCACCATTTCAAAGATAGTGTCGATTGCTTCTTTTTTGGCATCTTCAATAAAGCCGCAGGTGTTGACAATCACAATGTCACACCCTTCGGCTTGGTTAGAGAGTTCAAAGCCCGCATCGGCGAGTTTTGCGAGCATCAGTTCGGCATCTACCTGGTTTTTCGGGCAGCCTAATGAAATTAAACCGACTTTTGGCATATTATTCCTCCGGTGAGTTTGAAGTGTGAAGAGTGGAGAGTGGAGTTGTGGTGGCGCGCTTTGCGCGCATTATAAAGATTTCTTCGCTTCGGTCGAAATGACAAAAGGCTGTCATTGATAGCGTAGTCAAGAAATCTTCCGGTTCTTGCACATATTACGAAGTAATATTTCATTCCCGCAGGGAATTTCATCACGCAGTGATTTCATTCACCGCGGGTGAATTTCATTGTGAGCGCAAGCGAACCTTGCCTCGCCCACTAATTTCTCATTCCTCTTTCCTCATTCCTAATTATTCCAGCGATGCTTCATCGCAAGAATAAAATGCGCTTCTGATATCGCTGTAATTATACCCCAGCCGCAGCAGTGCATTAACAGTGCGCTGTTTGCCTTTTTCATCGCCGAACCTGCCGGCAAACTTGCCTTCTAAGAGAGCAATGATTTCCGCTTGCGGGTCGGCTTCATCGCTTTCGAGCAACTGCGCAATCAGCGCGCGGTCAATCCCCTTGCGGCTCAGCTCGGCGGCGATGCGCTTTTTACCAAAGTGCTTGGTGCGCTGCAAGTAGTCATAATACTGCGCGGCAAAGTCCGCATCATCCACATAGCCGCGCTCTTCGAGCATATCAACTGCTATTATAGCATACTTTTTCTCGCTTGTCTTGCTAATTTTCTCAACCAGCTCTTTTTTAGAGTGGGCGCGGCGGGAAAGAAAGTCCATCCCCTTGTTAAAGGCGCGGCGGGTAGCCACTTCATCTTCTAAAGCGGTCAGTTCGGCTTCGCTGATTTCGGTATCTTGGTAAATACACTGAGAAAACCAGAAATCAACATCGACGGTGAAGCGATATTCACCATCGATGCTGATATGTATTTTATTCTTTTTACCGGGTGCATAGGTTAAGCGCATTGCCGATTAATCCTCGTCATCCACAATAATATCAATCTCGGCAGAAGATTTGCGGGTAGTGCTGACCGGTGCTGCCGCCTGCGGTGCCGCCGGTGCGGCAACTGCCGGAGCAGGTGCACTCTCTTCGGTTTCGACTTCAAGCAGTTTGTCTTTAATCTGCTGCTCGATTTCAGCCATCACATCGGGGTTATCCTGCAAAAACTTCTTGGCGTTTTCTCTGCCCTGCCCGAGCCGGCTTTCACCGTAGTAGAACCAAGCGCCGCTCTTTTTGCAAACGCCGCATTTGACACCGGCATCCAAAACCTCACCGACTTTGGAAATACCTTCACCGTAGATAATGTCAAACTCTGCCTCTTTAAACGGGGGCGCCACTTTATTTTTCACAATCTTAGCTCTGGTGCGCGAACCCACAAAGGTTTGCCCGCCGGGGCCTGCGACCTTGATTTGCTCAATTCTTCTAACATCAATGCGCATCGAAGCGTAGAATTTCAGCGCCCTGCCGCCGGTGGTGGTTTCGGGGTTACCGTACATCACGCCGATTTTTTCGCGCAGTTGGTTAATGAAAATAATAATACAATTTGTTTTAGCAATAATACCTGCCAATTTGCGCAGCGCCTGTGACATTAAGCGGGCATGCTGACCGACATGGCTGTCGCCCATTTCGCCTTCAATCTCACTGCGCGGCACCAAAGCAGCTACGGAGTCAATAATAATGATTTCGACCGCCCCCGAGCGCGCTAATGCCTCGGCAATGGCAAGCCCCTGTTCACCGTCATCCGGCTGCGAAACAAGCAGAGAATCGACATCGACACCCAAATTTTTCGCATACAGCGGGTCGAGCGCATGCTCGGCATCCACAAATGCGGCAGTGCCGCCCTTCTTTTGCACCTCGGCAACCGCATGCAGCGCCAAAGTGGTTTTACCCGAAGACTCGGGGCCGTAAATCTCAATAATTCTGCCTCTGGGCAAGCCGCCGATACCGGTCGCCATATCCAGCCCCAAAGAGCCGGTGGAAACGGACTCAACATCGAGTGCGGCGGTATTGCCGAGTTTAATAATGGAACCTTTGCCGAATTTCTTTTCAATTTGGTCAATCGCAGTTTGTATTGCTTTCTCTTTATCTGATGCCATAACGAACTCCTTATTCATTTGATGTGTTTATTATACCCTGCCGCCAAGCCAAAGTCAAGCAAAAATCGAACAAAAGTTCGATTTTTGCCAAAATAATTCGTTTTTTCGCATTGTCGGCAATTTATTTTAAAAAGTTCTTGCTTTTTATAACCTTTTGTGATAATATATTTCAGTCATAAAATAACTTAAGGAGGTGCAGGCACATGGCAAAATGTGAATATTGCGGTAAGGGTGTGTCTTTCGGCATTAAGGTTTCCCACTCTCACAGGCGTTCTAACAGAACCTGGAAACCGAATATTAAGCGTGTAAAAGCTATCGTTAACGGCTCACCGAAGAGAGTATACGTTTGCACTCGCTGCCTTCGTTCAGGCAAGGTTGAAAGAGCATAAGCTAAAAATTACCGGCTGCTTTGCAGCCGGTTTATTTTTTTGTAAAGCAGTCGGCGGTCGGCATTCGGCAGTCGGCGGCAGCGGAATAACGCTATCATTCTGAGGCTCTGCCGAAGAATCTCCCGGTGCTTTGACTGCATTTTTTCCACGGGATATTTCGCGCGCTCAATATGATAGACATCATAAATCAAGTGCGCATGTGTCGCCCGCAACTTTGCCGCAGGCAAAACATCATTTCGGCGAAGCCGATACATCACTGCCGCGCAACATCACTTGCGCTAGCGCAAACATCATTCAGCGCATCGCGCTGCTGTTCCGCACTCCGCATTAAATATAGCCTCGGCTGTTGCCGAGGCTATACTATTATATTGCTATTTTGTTTTAATTTTTACTGCGCTGCTCCATGCCGACATATAATGTGTGCCGTCTATTGTTTTATAAGTACGCACGCGCACATAATAGGTCGTAGCCGCTTTTAGGCTCTTAACGGTTGTCGAGAGCGTAGCAGCGCTTCTGATGGTCACCAACTTCGGGCTGCTGAAACTCGCGTTTGTCGCATATTGAATTTGGTAACCGGTGTAAGCAGCCTTTTTCCACTGAGCAGTAAACGCCTTGCTGCCCGCTGTCACTTTGCTAAGTGTTGTACCGGCAGGCAAAGTCGGCGATTTGAGCGCCGGGCTGGTCCACGGGCCAAAATAGTTTTTACCGTCAGGCCCCGTAATATAGGTTCTGATGCGGAATTTATAGGCAACACCTGCATTAAGAGAAGTTACCTTTACCGAAGTTGTCTTGGAGGTGACCGCTCTCGCCCACTGCGTTCCTCCATCGGAAATTTGCAGCTGGTAGCCGGTCACACCTGCCACTGCAGTCCAAGTAAAGGTCTCGGCAGTAGCGCTTCTGGCTTTGCACTGTAAACCGCTCACTTTGCCGGTTTGGGCGGTGTAGGTATCTTTGTAACTGCTGCCGCTCGCATTGCTAGTGTGCATTGTGTAGCCCAAAGCGCCCGCTTTGGGTGCGTAAACTTTCTGCACATATTGGTGCCCGAGAGCCTCCGTGCTGTGGCTTTGGCGCGAAATTTCCGCTTTACAAACTGTGCAGTAAACCACTTCATCGAAAGAGCCTGCCTCGGTGCAAGTAGCGGCTTTCTCATTTTCTTTGATTGCTGCCGCAGGGGTGTGGGCAATCGGCTCTACAATCTTGCCGGTATAGCTGTCGCCACAGCGCTGACAAGTAAAGCGCGAATAACCGGGTGTTTGGCAGGTCGGTGCAATCACGGTTTCTTCATAAGCATGCCCGAGCGCCGGCACAGATTTTGCAGTGCGCGAAACTTCCGCTTTGCAAACTGTGCAGTAAGTTACTTCATCATAAGAACCCGCCTCGGTACAAGTGGCAGCTTTCTCGTTTTCTTTGATTGCTGCCGCCGAGGTATGACCGATGGGTGCTACAAAGTAGTCCATATACATCTTTTCGCAGCGCGTGCAGGTATAAATCGTGTAGCCGTAATGCGTACAAGTCGGTTCCACAACGGTGGTTTCATAATCGTGACCGAGTGGTGCTGAGGTTACGGTGTGCTTAGAGACTCTTGTCCCGCAAACGGTGCAATAAACCACTTCATCATAGGAACCCGCTTCCGTGCAGGTAGCGGCTTTCTCGTTTTCAATCACCGCTTCCCCGGGCGTATGCGCTAATTTCGGAACAAAGTTTGCGGTATAGGTATCACCGCAATTTACACAGGTAAAGCGCGAGTAACCGGGAGTTTGACAAGTCGCTTCAATGACTGTTTCTTCGTAGTTGTGCCCGGTCGGCGCTGTGGTTTTATGCAAACGAGAAATTTCCTGCTCACACACAGTACAATATACTACTAAATCGTATGAACCCGCATAGCCGCACTTGGGCTCCACCACATTTTCTTTCACTTGCGCGCCGCGCGTATGACCTGTTGCGGGAATATCATCACCGCGGCGGACATCACCGCAGCGCAAGCAGGTTAAAGTGTAGAAACCTTTTTCGGTGCAGGTCGGCGGTGTTGCCTCGCTGATGTAATTATGACCGAGTTTTTTGACAGACTTACTTTGCCTTGAAATTTCCTCTCCGCAAACCGTGCAGTAAATCACTTCATCATAAGTCCCTGCCTCGGTACAAGTGGCAGCCTTCTCGTTTTCTTTGACCGCTGCCGCGGGAGTATGGTTTTTGAGAGGAATCACTTTGGTGTAACTGTCACCGCAGGCGCAGGTGTAAGTGATTTCCCCTTCTTCTTTACAAGTTGCCTGTTTGGTTACCTCGGCAACATAATTGTGGCGGTGAATCGCATTAAAGTGGATAGTCGCACCGGTTAAGCATTCATTATTTTCACCGATTTGGGTGCTTTCCCATTGCTCCTGCGAGCCGATATAATAAACATCTTTAATCGCCGAGCAGCCTGCAAAGGCATCATCTTGAATGATCTGTGTATTGTCTTCAAGTTGTACGCTGGTAAGACTGCTGCAATTTTGGAATGCTGCCACACCAATCTTGCTGACAAGATACGGGATTTCAATATGTTCCAATGCCGCACAGCCGGAAAAGGCTTCCTGTTCAATGCGGGTAAGCTTATCATTGAGTTTCGCTTCTTTGAGCGCAGTACAGCCGGAAAACGCGCCTTTATAACAATACTTCACATTCTCCGGGAATGCAATTTTGCTCAAACTCGTGCAACCGGCAAATGCTTCTTTCCCGATGCGCACAAGAGAGGCGGGAAGATTGACATCGGTTAAATTCACGCAGTTTTTGAAAACATTTGTGGTTAAGGTTGTCACGCCCTCCGAAATAGTTACGCTTTTGAGCAAAGCGCAATCGGAAAATGCATCGAGTTGTATTTGCGTAATTTTTTCGGGAATGACGATGTTTTCAAAGCCGCAGCCGTTAAATGCAAATCCTTTTATTGAGGTAACGGCATTGCCAAAATTGACTGTGGCTAACTTGCTGCAGCCTCTGAACATTTCCGCACTAATGAATGGCAACCCATTGCCCGTATCCGCACTTAAAAGAGCGCTGCAATTACGAAATACTCCATCACCGATTTCCGTTACACTATCGGGAATGGTAATGCTCTCGAGCGCCACGCAATCCATAAAGGCTTCCGTACCGATATACTCCAAACCGCTCCCGAGGTCAATACTTTCCAGTGCCGAGCAAGCCTCAAATGCGTTTTTCTCAATACGCTTCACTGTATTGGGAATTTCCACGCTTGTCAGCGCCGCGCAGTTGGCAAAGGTGCTCTCTTCAATGGTTTGAACACCGCTGCCGATGGCAATATCTTTTAATGCGATACATTCGGCAAAGGCACACTTCCCGAGCGAAGTCACGCTGTCGGGAATATCGATACTTTCTAACACAGTGCAATTTTCAAATGCGCTCTGACCGATTTTTTTCAAGCTGTCACCAAAAGTGAAGCCTTCCAAATCGCTGCAGGAAGAAAACGCATAGTATTCAATCGTTGTCAGCGCGCTGCCGCCTGTCACTGCGGACAAGTCAGCACAACCGTAAAACGCGTAATCGCCAAGTGTTTTCACGCCTGTTCCGAGCGCTATGGAAGTTAAACCTTCGCACTCATAAAACGCACGGGAACCGATTTTTGTAACGGTATTGGGAAGTACAACATTGCCAAGGTCGCTGCAGCGCCAAAATGCGTAGTGTCCAATCTCGGTCGTATTTTGCGGAATAGTTGTGTTTTTGCAACCGATAATCAAGGCATCATCCGCTGTACTCATCATCGCATTGCAATTATCTCTGCTGTCATACACTGCATTGGCACTATCGACCACAATGCTTTCTAAACCACCGGAGCAGCAAGAAAATGCGCCCGCAGCGATATCAGTGACAGTCTTGCTCACAAAAAGGCTTTTGGCAGAGATGCAACCGGCAAACGCATTCTTTCCGATGCTCTCAACACCATCGGGAATGGTAATTGCCGAGAGCTGCTTGCACTTATAAAAACTTTCTTCGCCGATGCTTTTGATATTGTCGGGAATCGAGATGTCGGTTAACGAGTGACATTCGTAAAACAGATTTTTACTAATAGTCGTAATCGTATTTGGAAGTTGGGCGCTTGCCAAGCGGTAACAGCCGGCAAAAGCGCCTGCACCGATTGTGGTAACACCACTTTGAATTACAACACTTTGCATTGCCTCGCAGTAGGCAAAAGCACTGCTGTCGATAGTCTTGACTGTGCCCGGAATAACCATGTTACGAAAACCCAGACAACTTGCAAAAGCGCACTCGCCAATGCTCTGCAAACTTGCGGGAATGGTAAAATCCTGGAGCCTTGAGCAGCAATAGAAAGCGTTCTCACCAATGCTCTTTAAACCGGCGCCCGGTTTAAATACAGTCAGCTCGTCACAATTGTCAAACGAGTTTTCTCCGATTTCTTCAACCGTATCGGAAAGCACAATTTCCTGCAGAGCGGTGCAACCGCTGAAAGCAGCAATTCCGATAGTAGTCACGCCCTCTTCCACCACAAGTTTTTTAATGTCTTTATTGTTGCTAAAAGGGTTGTAGACATCGTCTCGGTTATAATGATACATCGGTCCGCTGCCGCTGATAGTCAGCACGCCGGTTTCGGTATTGAGCGACCAGGTAACATGCTCGCCGCAACTGCCGCCGGTTTCGGCAGCCGCCGTGACTTGCAAGCCTGCAAAAGAGCTTAAAAGCATCACGGCAACCAATAACAAACTGATAATTTTTCTCATTCGCTGTTTACCTCCTTTAAAATAAAAAATATTAATATATTTTGCGGGCGCGCGAAGCGCGTGTGCACAATAAGAGCAAACCGTGTGTAACTTGTGGAAGCGTTTCTCGGTAGAAAGAACCCCTATTGTGCACTGTTGCCGGCGGCAGTAAAACTGAATACTGCCCACACTCGGCAAATCCATTGTATGAAAGCAAAATCACCAAGTCAATATCACTCGAAAAAACAAGGAAAATTGATGTAAAAACACAGCCAATGATGGCTGTGTTTTTACCAAATAAGGATTTGTCGAGGTCTACGACCTCGCCAAATCCAGTTGTTCGCGTTGCTCACAGTAATTCGCTTCGCTCATTGTTGCCGCTTGAGCGGCAGTTGCTCGCGTTGCTCGCAGTTATGGTAATTGCAACTGCACGCAGTGCAAATGTGAACGTAGTGAACAACTGCAAACGCAGTTTGCAACTGCGAATGAAATGAGCAACTGACAAATAAGGATTTGGCGATGCCAAATCCTTATTTATAAAACGATACAATCGTTATAAATTCTTTCTTTTCTTCATCATATTTCCACTCATAAAAACCGTTATACTTTGCAACGGTTTTTTTCACACTTTTAAGCCCTACACCATGCACCGGCGCAGGC
>JAFRJB010000037.1 GCA_017432485.1 Clostridia bacterium | reverse complement strand
CACCAAACAGTGTGGCAGCGACCAGCCTCAAACAAAAATCAGTTGCAATAATTATCCTATGGGGGTCTAGCTCAGTTGGGAGAGCGCTTGACTGGCAGTCAAGAGGTCAGCGGTTCGAACCCGCTTATCTCCACCAGAAAAAACACCGTTTGTTATACAAACGGTGTTTTTTCAATAAAATAAATCCCTTGCGGGATTTATGAAGTATTCCTGCGGAATATGAAGTAGCCGGCGCTATGAAGTATGCTTCGCATATGATAAGGGATTTGTTTTACTTCATATTGCTTAGCAATACTTCATAATTCTTTAGAATTACTTCATATTGCGTAGCAATATTTCATTAATAAAACAGATAATCGATAATATCATGTGAGTTCGCTTTTGCGAACCCGCTTATTACATAGCGCTTTGCGCCTACATCATTCTTGTTAAAAATAATACAATAATATCATGCGAGTTCGTTTTTCCGAACCCGCCTATTATGCAGCACTTTGCACCTGCATCACTCTCGATAATCGATAATATCATGCGAGTTCGTTTTTGCGAACCTGCTTTTTCAATGCAGCGCTTTGTACTCATGTTAAAGATAATCGATAATATCATGCGAGTTCGCTTTTCCGAACCCGCTTATTACATAGCGCTTTGCGCCTACATCATTCTTGTTAAAAATAATACAATAATATCATGCGAGTTCGCTTTTGCGAACCCGCCACCGCTCATTCCTCATTCCTCACTCCTCATTCCTCATTAAAAAAGCAAGTGCATCGCACTTGCTTTTTTCACATAAACAAACTTCCTGCAATCAGCAGTTGCCCGAGGTAGTAAAGTGACAAATTGGTCGGGCGCATCCAAGCCTTTTTGTGCTCGGAGAACATATTAAAGATTAATATGACATCGCTTGCCGTAAAGAGAACAGCGCCTATCATAAAGACCAAAGAGCGGTTACTGCCGTCTAAAACAAACTTGGTGACTGCCACAGCGGTCATGACCACCACGGCGCCGACATAGAAGATGCCGAAAATCTTAAAGACCTTTTGGGCGGTGATGTTTTTAAATATCCAAATGAGCAGTGCCGCTGCACACACAACGCCTGCGCCGATGCCGATAAGCAGTGCCTTGAGGTTGTCGATTTGCATGATAATCGCGGCAAGGTAGAGCAGGTGACCGATTAAGAAGGCGGCAATGCCGGCAAGGAAAATTTTCTTGCCATCCTGAAGTACTAAGCGCAGGTTTAAGCAGATGTCGCCGAGCATCCCGAAGCCCAAGCCGATGGCAATAAGCAGGGAAGCGAGGGCATATTCATGCGCCGCGTTGAGCGCACCGAAACTGAGCACCGAGTTGTTCAGTAGCGCGCCAAAGACACCGATGGCAACAAAGACAAGTGCTGCCAAGCCTTTAAGCACTACTGCTTTTTTGTAATGCTCCATATGCTCTTGCATAATAAATGCCGCTTGCAGCATCATACCCACGAAAGCAATGGGTACAAGATACAGTATCGTCAATGCAATCACCCCTTTACATAAAAAACATCAATTGATACTTTATATATAGCATAGCTTTTGTGATCTGTCAACTTTTGACAAAGGCTAAAACTACCGCAGTGCCTTAAATAGTGCCTCGCAGCCTTCCGAAATATCCGCAAATGCGCGCTCGAAATTGCGCGTATACCACGGGTCGGCAACCTCGCCGCCGCGCGCGGTAAAATCGAGCAGCGCGTGAATTTTGTGCGCCGGGTCACCGCTCAATGTTTGGTGCATAAAGTAGAGGTTCTGCTTGTCCATCCCGATGAAGTAATCAAAGTCAAAATAGTCATCGGGCTCTAAGAGCATCGCCTCTTTTTCTTTGTCAAAGGGGATGCCGTGCGCCTTCAAGCAGCGCTGCGCCGGCTCGTAGATAGGCGCACCCTTCCCGCGCCAGATGTTTTCGGAGTGGGTGGCTTTGGAAATGATGTAAAAGTCATCCCCTTTACTGGCTTTGTTGACAATATCTTTCATAATAAACTCTGCCATCGGCGAGCGACAAATGTTGCCCAGGCAGACAAAACAAATTTTAATCATTTTTTCCTCCGGAAATAAGGATTTGTCGCGCTCTCCGAGCGCGCAAATCCTTATTTGAAGTAATAAGTAAAAAGGAATAGTGAATAAGTGTGGGAGGGCTCTGCCCT
>JAFRJB010000036.1 GCA_017432485.1 Clostridia bacterium | reverse complement strand
TCCCGACAATGAAGCCGCTTTCGGAGTAAATTTTGAGTAATAAAAGACAGATGTTGAAAGAGTGAGCTAAAATTTGTCAATCGGCACGCTGAGGCAAGGGATAAGAACAACCAAGGATAATGTGGTTTTGCTTATTATTTTTTAAAACTACTGCAGTAAATGCTTCGACAGGATAGAGCCTGCCTTCACCATTTACTTTGTATTTTCACAAAACTAATTAAGCAAAACTGTACGCACCTGCAAGCAATTATTTGTATGCATTTCTTTCGCTTTTTTTTGGCAGGAATACGCGGTATTGCAACGAAAAAAGCGGAATAAAGGTGTGCAAAGAAATGCTTGCAGGCACATCAGCCTTGATTATTCTTATCCCTATATACTCCAAGTGCCGATTGACAAAAACACAAAATCGCCGTATTTACGGCGATTTTCACTTTTCCTTTTTTAAAAAGAAAAGAGATACTTCATTTCATCACTACAGTGTCAGTGTTCTTCGGATTATAACAAAGCAATAATCATCGTGTGGTTTTAGCCACTTTTTCGACAGTCTGGAACAAACGCACTTGCGCCGAAATGGCGTAAGTGCGTTTGTTTTTTTACCGGTTTGTTTTAAAAAAATTCAATATACTTATCATACATTAATACTCCCGATAAAAGCTACTTTATCGGGAGTATTAAAAAGCTTCCAATCACGCAGTTTTAATCACTAAAGCGTCAACACAAGGAACACCGCATGAATTTCTTTTATTCACACACAACAAATGAAAGTCAGTAAGCAAATATAAGTGATGTTGGTGCCATGCACCAATGATGTATCGGCTAACGCCGAAATGATGCCCCTCGTTTTACTCACAATGATGCAATGTTTGCCAAAAGACGGGGTCCCCGAAAAGTATTGCGAAGCAAACTTTTTGGGGGAAGGAGAAACAAATGAAGCAATCTTCAAAGGTTCTGCTCGCAAACCTTTGTCACTTGCGAAATTTGTTTGGACGCGCGTAAGCGACATCATTACCGCAGGTAACATCATTTGCCGTAGGCAAACATCATTGCGTGAAAGAAACTTTCACGCTAACCGTCCCCTGTGCAACGTAAGGCGCAATGCTATCATCTTATTTCTGTTTCTGATATAGCGCCTCTTTCACCATAGTAGCCGCAGTCATGACATTCAACACGCATGACAAACGCATTGCCCAAATCGTAGTTATGTACATTTCTGCTTCTGCATTTCGGGCAACAATAAATAGGCGGAATGACGCGATCGGCATTGTTAATGACCCAATCCTTATTGTCCCTATTCTTCAAGGCATCGACCCAATTAACTTCGCCGCCTGCAACACCGTCTAATTCTTCATCTGTTAATTCTTTTCTTTCTTCGTCTTTCATCGCTATCATCCTTTCATAAAATTTCATAACCTGAGTCGGCTTAATTTGTTTACTTACTTGCGAAAAAGCCTCATAGATTTCATTTTAAAAAACACCCTAAAACGCTTTTCGCAAAGTTTTTTGCCTGCTATGAATATAGCACAAAAAACGTGCCAAAACAATATTTTTAGCGGATTTTTTCTTTTTGTGCAAAAAAATCACTATGCTTTTCGTTTTGAAAGTAGAGCATTCAGCTTAGAGTTGTCAAGTGCATATAGGTCGCCCTCAATCGGCTCCGAACTCGGCTTCATCAAGCGCTTTGTCGCCGGCTTCATTCAACCATCACCGAGTGCTACCCACCTGCTGGCGTTCGACCAGCTCAGCGAAATAGCCGTTGTGCGCAATCAGTTCATCATACGTGCCATCCTCAATGATATGCCCTTTATCTAAAACAATGATTCTGTCACACTGCTTGATGGTCGATAGGCGGTGCGCAATAACAATGCGCGTGCAGTTTAACTTATCCAGCGAATCCGATACAATCTTTTGCGTGATATTATCTAACGCTGAGGTTGCCTCATCAAACATCAATATTTTCGGCTTGGGCGCAATAGCTCTGGCAATCATAATGCGCTGCTTTTGTCCACCGGAGATACCGCCTGAGCCTTCGGAGATGAGCGTATGCATGCCCATGGGCATTTTGCGAATATCCTCCGCAATTCCCGCCTGCTCTGCCGCTTCCCAAGCCTCATCCAAGCCAAGCTCCGGTGCGGAGATGACAATGTTCGAGTAAATGTTGCCTGCAAATAAGCTGCCGTTTTGCATAACTACACCGATTTTTCTTCTCAGTGACTGCAGCTCTATATCGGCAATATCCTTTGAGTCATAATAAATAGTGCCTTTATCGGGCTTTTCAAAGCCCAATAGCAGCCGCATGAGTGTGGATTTGCCGCAACCCGTTTTGCCGACAATGGCAACATACTGACCGGGTTTGATGGTTAGTGACAAGCCGTCAATCACATTCGGCATCTTTTCATCATAGCGAAAAGAAAGGTTTTCAACGGCAATATTGCCGGAAACTCCGGTGACAATTTGCTTGCCCTCCGACACCTCCGGTTCCACATCCAAAAGCGGTTTTGCCATTTCCATAATCGGTTTGATGCGCGCGAAGGAGAGCGCAATTTCGGCAATCGCCATAAAGGCGCCCGAAAGCATACCGTAAGCGGAATTAAAGGCATAGTAATCTGCCACGGATACGCCGGAGCTTAGGGCAGAGTAATACATCACGATGGTACCGATTAAGCCGATTGCCGAGGAAATCACAACATTGTACTTAATGAAAAACGGCGGGTTATACTCTAACCTTGCGCTTTCGGCATGCAGGTTTGCCCATTTGGAAAACACCAGCTTTTCCACACCCGCCAATTTGATTTTTTTCACACCGGTGATGATGGCATAGCTCAAGCCGCGTTCCTTTGTGCCCAGCTCCATCTTCTGTTTTGAGATTTTCATCGTCAGCAAAGAGCTACCGATGGAAAAAACAAAGCTTATCACAATAATAACAATGGAGGGCAGCACCAATAGGGGCGCAAATTTCCCGATTTGCGTGATATAGGCAAGGGAAAATATCGCTTGAAAGCCCGTGTCGAAAATCGCAGAGGTGATTAAGTTGCACAATGAACCGATGTAGCCGATTCTGCTCGATAAGTCACCGGAGGAATATTTTTTAAAGAAATCGGGCGGCAGCGATAAAACGCGCATCATCGTAGCGGATTCAATTGCCAAATCCATTTTCTTGTTAAAGCGTTGGCTATAGAGTGAATTTGCCACGCCGAAAATCATTTGGCTGAGCTGTGTGCAGATTAAAAAGATACTGCACGCTATGAGCACGCCGAGTTTGCCTGTTTCCAGCACATCCGACATTAAGACTTTGTTGATATCGACAACCAAGAGCCCGAGCCCCGTGCCGATGAGTGATAAAATGCCGAAGAAGATAAAATCACTCAGTTTTAAGCTCTTGAGCGCAAAGATACCTAAATCGTAAACCCGCAGCTTTTTGAGTGGGAATTGGCGGTAAAAGCTGATGGCTTCCTCCTCGATAAGCGCTGCACTTTTGCGGTTCACGCGCCTGCGCTTGCCCGTAGTCGGGTCATAGAAGGTGAAGCCGCCGAGCTTGCCGGGAATGAGCGCAATCAAAGAGCCGTCTTCCTTTAGGGTGCCGAGCATGGCGGTGTACGCATCCTTATACCAACCCTCGGTGAGCTTGACTACCCGTGTCATCATCCCTTCGGGTCGGATTAAATAATCCAATTGCTCGTTCACATCGGTAATCTCCGCCGGCACTTCTTTTATTTTTTTAATGCCGTAATATTTGAGCACGGCTGTAATCGCATCTCTTGTCTTTATGGCATCATCTTCCATCGCCTTGGAAACATTTTTTCCGGTGATGCTGTCGGATAATTTATAAAACGCCTCTTCAAACGCTTCTTCGCTATATTTCTTTCGCTGTTCAATCTGTTCTTCAAACCACCCCATCATATCCCTCCTTTCCATCACAATTTTTAATCATTGGAGACAAGAGCCGTATAAGCCCCGCCTAAGGCGTAAAGCTCCTCGTGGGTGCCTCTTTCCAACACCTTGCCTTCCTCCAAAACGATGATTTCATCACAATCGCGAATGGTGGAAAGCCTGTGCGCCACGATAATACAGGTTACGCCTCTGTTTTTAATGGCATTTGTGACTTCATATTCCGTTTTTGCATCAAGTGCCGAGGTTGCTTCATCTAAAATGACAATGGTTGGGTCTTGTGCAAGCACGCGGGCAATCTCCAAGCGCTGCCTTTGCCCGCCCGAGAAGTCTTTGCCGTTTTCTATCAGTTTATAATTATAGCCGCCCTCTCTTGCGTTAATCTCCGCGTGCATCCCCGCATCGTGCGCCGCCATAATCATTTCAAAGTCTTCAATGGAATTGTCCCACATCTTAATGTTGTTGGCGATTGTATCCTCAAACAGGGTGATATCCTGGTCTACAACTGCAATGGAGCCTCGAAACACATTTTTATCAATTTCGCTGAGGGGCTTGCCGTCAAACAAAATTTCGCCGCTCCACTGCCTATGCAGTCCCGAGATAAGCTTGGAAATGGTGGATTTACCGCAGCCCGAGGCGCCGACCAAAGCCACCCTGCTGCCCGGCTGCAGGCTCAAATTGAAGTTTTCAATTAACGGCGGCTCTAATTTGGAATAACCGAAGGTCACATTCTTCAACTCCACCGCACCGCTTAGCTTTTTGTAAACAACATTTCCATCATCGATCTCTTTAATGATATCATCATCGGGGTATTCCATCACATCCTCAATTCTTTCCATTTGGGTTCTCATTTCCAAAATGGAGTTCGATGCCGCGATGACTTCCCCGACCGGCCCCATAAAGGCGGTTAAGTAGCCCTGAAACGCCATAATCATACCGACTGTAAACTCGCCCTTAATGCAAAGCCAAATGCCGATAGAGGTGATAATGACATTCACTATCGTATTGATAGCGCTCGGGATGATGCCCCACAGTGCCGAGGTGTTGACAAGCTGTGTATCGTTATTGCTCACATTTGCCTGATAGCCTGCCCACTTTCTGAAAAAGCCGTTTTCCGCACCGCTTGCTTTAATGGTTTCAATCATTTGAATACCCGAGGCGGTGGTGCTCTCGAGCATCGCAGTGTCCCTGGTGCCGACACGACTCAAGTCCACCCTTTTTCGAGTGACAATGCGTGCAACAATCACATCTGCAAAAAGCGAGCTGATTCCAATAAGGGAGAGCAGCACATTGTAGCGGAACATAACCACCAGATAAAATACCGCCATACCGATTTTTAAAACCAAGGGGGTAAAGGTTCGAATAAATACGGAGGCAACCGTGGCATTTTGGGCTTGCCTTGACAGAATATCTCCCGCCATTCTCTGCGAGAAAAAGTCCATCGGCAGCCGCAACACCTTCCACATATAAGTGGTGCTGCCGACAACGGCTAACTTGCCGTTGAGCTTTAAAGTATACGCTTGGTTGACAATTTGAATCACAAGCTGAATCACTGTAAGTGCACAAATGCCTATGATAAAGGGCACAAACCAATTAGTGTTTTGATGAGTCAGTAATCGGTCAACAAATACCCTGGAGAACCCGGGCTGTATAATTTGCAGCAAGGAGGTGATAACGGTCGTAATCAAAATAAACAGCGCCACCGCCTTTGTGCCTTTTAAGCGCTTTTTTGCAAAGTGCAAAATGCTTTTGGGTTTGCCTCCCGGCTCAAAGCTTTCAGTCGGCTGAAAGCACAAGCATATTCCGGAATAATTTTTCTCAAAAGCCTCTATCGGGTACCTTGTTTTTCCCTTTGCCGGGTCATTAATAATGGCATATTTGCCTTTGAATCCGTCTAAAACCACAAAGTGGTTGTTGTTCCAAAACACAATGCACGGAAACACGGCTTCCTGCTGCAAATCCTCTACGGAATAGCGATAGCCCTTTGCTTCTAAGCCATAGTTTCTCGCGGCTTTTAAGATTTTGCTCGCCTTTGAGCCGTCACGCGAAACACCGCAATCGCCGCGCACCTGCTCCAGCGGTACCCACCTGCCGTAATATGCCAAGACCATGGTAAGGCACGCCGCACCGCACTCTAATGCTTCTAACTGTATGACAACCGGCACTTTTTTTGCGACTCCGTTTTGTACCGGCTCTTTTGCTCTTTTCATCATCCAATCTCTTTTCTTTTTCAATATCGGGGTTAGTTTACAATAAATTTCATCGGTGAGATGCTTTCTATAATGATGTTCGCGCCGTATATGCCTTCCTTGACATTTTTATTGAGCTTGCACTTGTAAATCCACTCGCCCACCTGCAGGTTTCCGATGTACCTTGTGTATTCATCCAGTGCTTCTGTCACTTTTTCCGGTTTCTCGCTGATGCTCTCAACTTCATAAGCCGTCGCATTATCATTAATGCGCACCGGCATACCGGCTTTGATTTGCTCCACAGCCTCCTCTTTGACATACAAGTAAGTACTGCCGCTGTTGGAAACGGCAACTGTTTGCACCTTTGTATCTATTTTGCCGAAGATGCCCCAAATACAAAAGCCTGCAAGCAAAACCACTATCGCCAGCACCAATATCCACACCCCGGGGTTTGAGAGGCGAATGTATTCATTGAGCTGCTCGGGCGAATCCACTTTTTTTGCCTTGTTCTGTTCCATTTTGCTCTCCTTTTAGCAATATTGCTCGGGTTTTGTGAACCTCGAAAACCCGCTGTTTTAATATATAAAATGATACTTTTTGCTTATTATTTTAATTATATCATAAACGCATAGCGATTGACAAATGCAAAAAAGCGAATTTAAGAAAATTTACAGTTTAATCGACAGATTAAGGCTTTCGTTAAAACCGTTTTTTGTTAACTATGCTGCTACATCAATGTCTTAATAGGTTGACTCTTTTGCAAAGAAGATGCTTGAAAATGTACTTCTTTGAAGAAAAAACACTTAAAGAAATTGCTGTTGAAGAAAACAAGTCTTTTTCAACTATCAGAGAGATTTTCCGGTCGGGTTTGAAAAACATGAAGACAATGCTTCTTAATTCAGGTTACAAACCTGAGAGTTGCAACAACTAACTATTTAATACATTTTTTGGAGGTTTACTATTATGAATAATACAATTGAAACACCCACTATTAAAAGAGGCGATATTTACACATGCAGATATCACAACCACTATGGACGTCTATAACGAAGCAACAAAAGACAAAAAAATAGAGTCATTTTCAGGCTTGGAAGGCAAGATAAAAATCAGTTAAAAATAGCAAAAAAACGATGTGTTTCTATTTTTCCAATAGTAACACATCGCTTTTTTCTACCCCAAATTCTACCCCATTTGAAAAAAAGTTATGCGGGGTTATGCCAAATTATAGTCAAAAATGAGGAACCTCATGATGAACAAAACCAAGTTATACCTTCCTTTACCAACCTATGTATTTCAATTATCTCCGGTCCCGACAATAAAACCTTTGAGCGAATAATCGGCGTAGCTGCACCGATTACGAAGCAAAAAGAATTACTTCAACCACAAAAATACCACAATTTTCTCAAAAAACGCATGGCAAAACAGAAGTCACCCTGTTCTTTATAGAACGCAGGGCGACTTTTTTCTTATTGCCGAATGTATGGGTTATTCGTGGAACGGGGTGACAGTTAGCATCACTAAATCATATAAAAAAACAATTGTATTGTTCGATAAACAGAACATCAAAAATGTTCAGATAGCAAAAGAATCATAATTTTATGGTTTATGGGGTACGGATTCAGAAAATGTTCTGAATGAGTCCTTAAATCTTTCCAAAAAGTTGCCTATGCTTTTATTCTCATTCGAATAGACCAGGGAATCAATGGTTCCTGCCACACGCAGCTCACCTGCTTTGGTATCAAATTTGCCGATATGCAATGAGCTGCCTGTAATCGTCAGTTTACCCAGTTCTGTCTGCACTACAATCTTCTGCTCACTAAAGTCCGCCACTTCCTTGACACCTGTCAGTGTCATGCTTTTTCTGTCTTCTAAAACAATACCGTGCTGATTACTCTGTGCTGTCGACACCTCTTGAAATGCCATATTCCTGACAAAAACATCATTAGAACCACCGTCTGCTTTCTTAGCAGAATACGCTACTGTTTTCGATTTGGAGAGTGTGTCCTGTGTATTATGAATCTTTACATTCCAATCCCAAATCAGGAAAGCACCAGTGATAACAAGTGTTGCCACAAAAATGAAAATGAAAATACTGTTTTTTTCAATCGATTTTTTTGCTCTGACAGTCCTGTTAGGGCTATCGGTCTCGTTTTGCCTTACAGCCATGTTCTTCCTCCTTCATTCCAAGCAAATCCTGTACTGATAATAATCATTTTCTTGCCATCTTTCAAATATTTCTTTATTTCTTTATTATACAATAGTTGCCTATAAGACAGAGGCGGTACCCTGTCTTATGACAAAAATAAACGAATGCGTGCAGTTGTTGTAATCACTTGAGCAAATTCGGTACTTTTCGTAGAGCCATTCCACTTTACTTGGAATTGTCTAGGAACTCCCATTCAATAAAGCGGTGCTGCATCCAATTATCGGGTGCTGCTTCATCTAACATTCTTCCAAGCTTTGTATTGCTCGCGGTGTGGTAATGCCTGTCACTCCAGCGCACAATGCAAACGGCGGTTAAACAAAGATTAATTGCCATCAAAACAGACAACACGATACACAAAATGTGTGTTTTTTTGCCTTGCAGTTTGCAAAAAATGCGGTCAATCTTGTCAAACAACAGGCAAAAGGCTAAGCCTGCGGCGCCCCAACCCAAAGAGAAGCTCAAGCAAATGATCCCTCTGTAGTTAAAAAATGCTTTGCTGTAATCCCACGCTTTCATCCCGAGAACATCGGCAAGCAAAATGCCGCATAACAATTCCAAAACGGTAGCAATGGCAGCGATGACCGCCACTTTTAAAAATAAATTTTTGTTTTTGAGCAGGGCGGCAACGGAATAAAACAGTACTGCGCCGGCGCCGTAAAGTGCATTAAACGGGCCGAGCATTGTCACCACGTGGCTTTCCCAATGCCCTTTTATAATCAGGCAAAAAAGCCCTTCAATCAGTACCCCTGTAAGGGAACCTGCCATAAATAACCAGAAAAGTTTATCATATGTAATTTTGCCCTGAATACTTTCTGTGCTTTTCATCTAAAATATTTTCCCCCAATACAGCCTGACAAGCAGGCGTTTGCCGATACCGGCTGTGTGAATAATTCACTGCTTAATAGTATACCAAAAGCAAAAGCGTTTGTCTATATTAATCGAAATTTGTCGAAGCATTTTTTTACGGAAGTTATTAAAAGCAAAACAGGATGTATTTCATTGCACCGGCAATGTAACACATCCTGTTTTTTTACCCTAAATTCTATCCCGGTTGTTTTCAAAAAATGCCGCGCGCTTCATTTAGTCTCGCTGACAACCGCAATGTGTATAGATAATCACCTTGTCTTCCGCTTTAAGCGAAACATTTATTTTAGACAAATCACCGCTGAAGATGACGGTTTCCCTATCGGCTTTTACATAGCCGAGAACCAGCGCGGGGTAGGCTTCGGCAGATGAAGCAGATGCTTCAAAGACAGCGCGCACCAAATCGTAAGCCGTACACGGGGAAGGCACTTGACTGAAGAAGGAAGAGACCTTTCTCAGCTGCGGTTTCTTGCTTTGCGCACCCGGTGTATCAGAATAACGCAACACTTCCTTATAAAACTCATAGATGGCTTCTTTTTCCCCGATTTGTGTGATGATATTGCCCGTAAAGCGGTTGCCGATAAGCGCATCGACCCCATCGTAGCCCTTGACAATGTCGTAATGCCCCGGGTCGGTGATTTCCACAAGCGTTTTCACCCTGTTTTTATCATAGCCGGGGTTATCGCGCAGCGTTTGCTTGATAAAGTCCTGTATATACGCCAAATATGTCAGGGCTGAGGCATCGGCATTTTCATCCAGCTGCGTATCATCGGAGAGAATGAGGATGCAGGTCTCTTCCGGCGTGTTAAACAGCAGGCGGCTCATTTTCTCTAAGGTTTTATCAATTTGATAAATATCCAGTTCAATCGTTTCCTCCACAAAAGAATAGCGCCGGTAATCATTCATTCTTTTGATGTGCTCTGCTGCATCCATAACAGTCACTTTCAGCGGGCTTAATTGCTTGCCGCCGATTTGAGAGGAGATGTAGGCTTCATAGCTTCTCATAATCTCTTCCACCTTGCTGTTGTGACCAACCATAATCACTCTTTTGCACTCACTCTGCGTATCGCCCAGCTTCACACTGCAGCCCGCGCTTTTAATCTTTTGCTTTTTACTGATACTTTTCTGATTCTCTGCCGCAAAACAAAAGCAGCTTTCGCCGTTGCAGGTAAGCAAAGCCAAAGGTATGGCATTTTTGTGTGCCGAAAGGTAATCGCGCATATAGCCGATGGCATCATCGGTCTGCACGGGTGCGGTATAAAACGCCGCGCCTTTGTTGGAAAACAAATCGCCGTATACCGCCACCAGTTCCGGTGTTATGGAAATTTGAGCAAGCAGTTGACCGAGGAATTTTTCAACATTAAACATCACAATATTGCACTTGTCGCCAAGGTCTTTGCCGCGAATAATTCTCTGCACAATATCATAAGTCCACACATCGGTAATCTCAATAATAATGTTTTGATGATGTGCGGCTTTTCCTGCCGCCATAATATCGGCTGTCTGCATCAAAGCTTTGACAGCCTGCCCATTGCCCTCATCCTCATAACTGCCGTCTTCGGCAACACAGTCCGCCGGGTCGTTACTGAGTATAATGACGGATTTTGCCGCATCTATTCTGATATCTTTGAGCTGCTTTTGGGAGAAGATATTGCCTTCAATGACAATAAACGAAACATTGTTGCCGAGTTTGTTGTTTTTAAGATAACGCCTGCGCGCAAAAAAGGGCATGGTATCTGCCTTTTTTCGCACCTGCGCATTCTCTTTTTCAATCGTCAGATACAGTCTTTCTTCGATTTCCTTTTTGATATCATCTCTGCCCGATTGCACCAGAGCTACGACCGTTTCCTTATTGTCGCTGTACAGAAGATCATTGACAATCTCGGGCGCTTTTGCGTTCCAATTCAAGATAACCGTGTGATTAGACAGATACAGGCGCGTATTGCCTGCGCTCGCATTTTCAATAAAATCATTGAGAATGTTGGTCAGATACCCGATCACCGCGCCCGTGAAGGTGATCATACCGATGATGATCACCGCAAGGCAGGTTAAAGTTAATGCCACGCCTGCGGTGCCGATATCCGTGATAACCGCCTCAATACATCCCGCGTCAAGAATCATCGTCACCGTATAATACGCGGCGTGGAAGAAATTCATTTTCTCGGTTCCGCTCAGAGAAAGCGAACTGATTACCGCAGCGGAAACCGTGATAAAAAGCACATTGAATAAGATAATTAAGACCAATACCACACGGTTCGGGTGCCTTGCAACCTGGACACTTAACCACCCTCTGAACTTTCTCATACAAACCTCCTGCCATTATCCGTAAAAAAGATTGCTGTTTTAAAATTTATTTTACACCCTGACACTCATTAATGCAAGTAATCCTCACCTTTTCTTATTTTTGAGTAGAAAACCTAAATCCGTAACAAAATAATCTTTTGCTGACAAAACTGTGCACCACCGCTTTCGGGCAGCTCAGTTAAACAAAACAGGGACTTGCAGCTGCAAGCCCCTTTCTGTTGATAGCATTACTTAATAAAAAAGATTGTCGACATAATCACAAACTGTGAAGCGTAGTAGGCAAAGTGATTGGTGAAGTAATCGACCGGTCTGTCTTTGCCTTCGCCGAAATACGTACCGCTCAAGATTAAATCGGAGAGCATAAAGAGCACACCGCCGACCACAAAGAGAATATAGGCTGTGGCATACCCGTTTGTGAGCATTGCGGCAACCGCAAACGCGACCGTCATCGCTAAAATAACAGAGTAGAGAAACACAATCAGTTTATACTCGCCAAAGTGCAGTTTCATCAGCTTTTCGCCGAGCAGATTGAGGATGCCGAACACAATGCAGATGCCGACACAAATGAGAATGGTAACCATACTCAAGTTTGCTTTGAGCAAAATACCTGCCTGGTAAAACAAATGCCCGATTAAAAAGAAGATAAACCCGCTGTACATAAAGGGCTTTTTGTCTTGCTCATAAATGCCTTTTAAATCCAGCGTAATATCGCCGCACATTCCCAACGCCCCGCCAAAGAGCAGACACGCCGCATAAACCGCATTTTCGGGGTGTGTAATGAGCGCCGCCACGCCTGTCAGAATAAAACAAAGGCTGGAGGCAATTTTCCACATCAGCGTTGTCACGCCGAAGCCCTTGGCGCGCTTCACGCAGAAAATAATCGCCACTGCCGCGCCGAGTATTAAAGTAATAAGATAAAACATATGCTCACTCCTTTCATTCATCTAATATTACCATAGCACATACCGGCGGGATTGTAAATAATCTTTTCCATTCTAAAGCCTTTCCTCTTTTCTTTTTATTTTTAATATGGTATCATAATATCATTAGTTTGACCCAACCCTTTGAAAGGTTCCGAAATATCGATGAAAAAAATCATTATCAGCATTGTCGCGGCGGTGCTCATTATTGTCGGCCTTGCCGTTTTTAGCAGGACCAAGCAAAGCAGCACCACCCTGCCGCCGAGCACCTCTGCCACCACCGCGGCAACCACTAAGGCGACAACGGTTGTTATCACGACTACAAAGCCGACCACTAAGGCGACAACAAAGCCGAAAGAAAAGAAAATCACCATCCCGCAAGAGGGTTTCACCGAGGCGGTGCCCGATGCCTATTTTGCGGATTGTTCCAAACCGGGCAAGGTCACCCGCATTGAGTATGCCTCGGCAGACTACGCGGACAGCGGCGAAGATATCACCCGCGTTGCCTATGTCTATACCCCCTACGGTTATGATGCCAATAACACAAAGAAGCGCTACAACATTATTTACCTGATGCACGGGTGGGGCGGCGAAACCGGCGAATACTTTGAGTACGGCGGTGTTAAAAATATGTACGACAATATGATTGCCAAGGGCGACATTCCGCCAACCATCATTGTCTCCCCTTCCTTTTATGACGATGAGAGCAATATCGAAGATTTCAACAGTTCGGTCAACGAATTTCGTTCCTTCCATAAGGTCTTTGAAAACGACCTGATGCCGACCGTGGAAGGCAAGTTCCACACCTATGCTAAATCCACTTCCGAAAAAGATTTGAAGTCTTCGCGCGACCACCGCGCCTTCGGCGGCTTTTCGCTGGGCTCGGTGACCACGTGGCTGGAGTTCTGCTATGATTACGACTATATTCGCTACTTCCTGCCGATGAGCGGCTCCTGCTGGTACTACGGCGGCTACGGCGATTGGCAAACGCAGAACAATGTCGACCACATCCAGCAATTAGTAAAGGATAATAACCTCAATAAGCGCGGCTACTTTATTTACCACGCAGTGGGCACGGAAGACTATGTCAAAGAGCAATCGCTGCTGCAGGCAGAAGAAATGCTGGGGCGCAAAGACTTCTTTACCAACCAACACTATGTCTTTTACCAAAAGGAAGGCGGCGAACACGATTCCGCCGCTGTTAAGGAATACCTCTACAACGCCTTACCGATTTTCTTCGGAAGTAAAGGAAAGAAATAATCTATGACACAGACATTAACCAAACGCAAAAAATTGGGGTACGCCTTCGGTATCTTCACCGAGTCGCTGTACTACAATATGTTTTATACCTATTACCTGACTTTCTTAAATGAAATTGTCGGCATTCAGCCGCGCTGGAGCGCCGTTATCATTTTCATTTCGATTGCGTGGGATGCAGTGACCGACCCCCTGGTGGGCAATTATACCGATAAGCCGGGTGTCGATAAGCGCAAAATTATGCGCCGCTCCATTCTCCCGCTGGCAGTGACCTTCATCGCCGCCTGGACCAGTATCGGCGCGGGCTTTTCTTCGCAAACGGCAAAAATCCTGCTCTACACAGTCATTTCTATGGGAATTTGGGTTTTCTATACACTATACTCCATTCCCTACTATGCGGTCATTGCCGAGCTGACAGAAGACTACGACGAGCGCACTTCGATTCGCTCACTCTCTTCGCTGCTCAATGCCGTGTGTGTCGGGCTCGGCAATATCCTGCCGGCGCTGGTGCCGACCGTTGCGGTACTGCTCGGCAAACGGTTTGAGAGCAATGCCTACGCGGTGATTGCGGCGCTAATCAGTATTCTCTCAATTGTGCTCGGCTTTATCTGCTGCCGCTCGCTCAAAGGGGTCTATACACCGAAGCAGCCCAAAGCGGGTGAAGCGGTGGAAAAGGTGACAGTCAAATCCACTTTCGCGGCGTTTCGCGATATTTTAAAACTCAAACCGACCAAGTGGTTTTTACTGTTTGTATTCCTCTTCCTTGCAATGAGCAGTATGATACAGTCAAACCTTACCTATATGGTCATTGACTGCATCGGGATGGAATACGACACCGGCATTGTGTTTGCGATTTTATCGCTGGTCATTACAATGGGCATTACTGTGCCGATTGTCGAAAAGGTTGCCCAAAAGAAAGACAGGCGCTTTGCGTGCCTGCTGTTTTTGAGCATCGTGTTTGTGCTCGAAATTCTTATTAAAATTGTCGGGCTGGATATGCGCATCGGCTCGTTTCAAATTATGTGCATTGTCAGCCCCGCCGTGCTCGGTATTGCCATCGGCACGTTTTGGACTCTCTTCTACGCGATGGGCTATGACTTGGTGGAACTCAACGAATTCAAAACCGGGCAGCGCCGCGAAAGCACCATTACCGCTATGCCGCAACTGACCCAGAAATTCGGCTCGGCATTCGGCATTCTGATGGCAGGGCAGCTACTCTCCGCCTACGGCTACGACAGCTCCAAAGATATTGCGGGCAACGAAAGCCTGTTTACAAAAGTCACGGACCCGCACATCATTAACGGTATGGAGAATATTTCCACCATTATTCCCGCCATTATTTTGGGCGTTGCCATCCTCTGCCTTGCCCTCTACCCGATGACCCGCAAGCGCTTTAACGCGCTGATGGTGCAGCTTGAAAAGAAGCGCAAAGGCGAAGCCTACACGACCGAGGGGTTTGAAAAACTGTTATAAAAATGAAATAGCATTGCGATTTATGGGGTTTTACAGTGTTACTATTGATATGACATAGGCGGCACACACATACGGATATGCTTGGATTATTGTAATGCCCTAATTTTTCTTGGTATGATATAATGATGGCAATGACAATTGATGAATGGGAAGGATTGTAGTTTCCTAATTTTTCTTGGTATGATATAATTATATGTTCAAGAAATGCAGAAACTATAGGATTGTAGTTCCCTAATTTTTCTTGGTATGATATAATGGGAGCGCAAAAAGTTACGCAAGGTATTAATTGTAGTTCCCTAAGTTTTCTTGGTATGATATAATACAACTTCAAAGAATGGTTATTGAACTTGCAATTGTAGTTCCCTAATTTTTCTTGGTAT
>JAFRJB010000002.1 GCA_017432485.1 Clostridia bacterium | reverse complement strand
TCAATTCCTTTTGGTGCGGCATTTGCCGCACGTTAAAATCGGGTGAGGGCAGAGCCCTCCCACACTTATTCACTATTCCTTTTTACTTATTACTTCAAATAAGGATTTGCGAGGTCGTAGACCTCGACAAATCCTTATTTGGCGAGCGCCTGCAGCATCTTCTCCTTCCCCGCGAAGTCCATCAGAGAAATCGCGGCGGTTGCCTGGTCGGCAAGAGCGGGGTTAAAGAAACCTTTTTCAAACATTTCCATCACAAATTGGTTGTGGGTAATCTGGTTAAAGGGCGACTGCTTTTGGGCGCTAACCTTAATATCAAACACCGGCTCGCGGGTGCCGATATCTACGCCCATCAGTTCGCGGCTTGCCGCCTGCATGGCGCTGTTATCAAAGCGCAAAAAGGTAAACGCACCGTTGGGCTCGGTGATGCGAAACACGCGCGTGCCGTCATAAAACTGCCGCATCAGTTCGAGCACCAGGCGGCATTCTTCCACAAAGGCGCGGTAAGAAGCCTTGATGCAGTCGCGCGAGAGCTTGTTGCCGGCTTCCTGCAGCATCGAAATCGCCGAAGCCGCCGTCACACCGCTGACTGACCCGCCCTGGTTAAAGTCACGGTTGCCCGAAGTCTCTTTCATCTCCTGAATTTTGCGCTCGCGAAAGTCAATGACACTCGCATCTAACTGCCGCACCGGCAGGGCGTAAACCGCTGCCGCCGGGTCGCCCGTGACCTCAACAAAGTCTTTGGAATAATCCGCCAACTCCGCCACATTCACCCCGCTGCCCGCCTTGGTTAAGTAGCGGGGCTTGGCGAGCAGGCGCGCGTTAAACTGAATGTCGGCATCGAGCGCATCAATCGTTTCCTGGCTGTCTTTCATCACATCGATAAAGCCGAAGCCGATGGGCGTGCCCTCGAGCGCATACAGCACATCAAACACAAAGGGGTACAGCCCGTGGTTGTAAAAGCCGCTTTCGCGGTAAGGTTCTTCGTTTTCCGAAGCGTAGAGAATGGTTTCATTCACAAACTTGCAGTAGTGCAGCACCGGTTTGCCCGCGGCATCGGGCTTTTTGTAGTACCAGTCAATGACCGCACTCTTGCGCGAGGTATCCACGCTCTCATCATAGATATATTTGCTCACATCAATCGAAGGCGCAGGCGTTTCCGGCAGACCGGGGTACGCCGCGGCAAGAATGTCGTGATTGACCAGCTCCACGTGAAAGAGGTTTTCGGACTGCTGAATGTCCGTAATCCCCGGCTCCCAAAACAGGTTGAGCAGGTCGATGCGCTTAATGCAGATATCATCCTTGAGCGCATCCCAAAACACACCCTTGACCCCGGTGCCGTGCTTTAACTTGTACCACCAGGCATCGGAATAGACCTGCTCGTAGTTGTTGCGCTCTAAGATGGCGGGCACGACCTTCGAGAGTTGTTGTGCGGTCAGGCTGTCCGACTCCTCGGCGGGCAAAATCGCAGGTTCGGGGTAGTTGTCCATCGCATCGGCGTGCTTATTAAGAATAGAATTAAACAGCCACGCCGAGCTCGGCAATTTGCCGCCGTCACCGCGGCGGTACTGCTCCCAGTGGCGCAGCTTAAACCACTGCTCATTCTCAATAATTTTTTGCTCTAAATGCGCTTTTGCCTGCTTATAGCGCTGCAGCGTTGCCGCCGCTTCGCGAATGTCTTTGACTGTGATTGGCATGTTTTTTTCCTTTCCGGGTTCGCTGTGCGAACCGTGTTCAGTGTTCAGTTTTCAGTGTTCTCGTCCAAACAAACTTCATAACAGAAAGAATTTGCAAGCAAATCCTTTGGGGTAAAAGTTGTCAAACCCTTAAGAGTCGCTCGCTTGTTCTTTTTGGCTAATTCACTCGCTGTTTCTTTGCTTGGCGTTAGCCAAGCAGCATCAAAATCAAGCAAATTATCTCAAAAACCCCTAAGCGAGAGATGCTGCGCAGTTTTGGTCTGCCTGTTTTTTGCTTAGGCAAGGCAAAACAACGCAGTAATACGCGGGTATTACAAGGTGTTTTAACGTAGCATTAGTGAAAAACAGGCGACCAAAACCTGTTAAGGCTTGGCAACATTTACCCGTACTGCGTTTGTTTGTCCTCTTCCCAAAAAGTTTTCTGCGAAATACTTTTTGGGGTGCCCCATTTTTCTTAAATAGAGCGTAGCGGAACGGGTGCGGGCAGCGCCCGCCCTTCATATTGGCATAGCCAATATATCATACCGCCTGCGGTATATCATATTTTGCAAGGCAAAATATATCATTCGCCACAGGCGAATATCATTCAGCCCTCATCGACCGTTGCTGTTGCGCATTTCCGCATTTCGAAAAGTTAAATGCGAAAAAACGCCGCCTGCTTTTTGTGTTCTCTCAAATTCAGCGGGTCTTCCCGGCTGACTGCCGCGCGCGGCCTCTGCCGCGGGGTGATGGGGTTTGCCATCAATACGTAGCGGCATTCATCGTAGATGTGATCCTCCTGCGTGGTGTCAATATCTTCCACATCGCTTGCCGAATACACCAGGTTCGGAATGGTTCTGATAAAATGGCGGCAGGTGTTAAAGACCTGAAAACGCGGATTGCCCTGCTCATCAAAGGCAAAGCGGTAGTGGAACTGCATTTTGCCCGCGATGCGGTGGTTGTCGCCCGGCTCCCAAAAGACCGGGTGCGCACCCTTTGCCATAATGTCGGCAATGCTTTCGCCGCGTGACACATCGAAAATAGACGGGTCGGCAATGCCCGCAATTTTCCTGCCGCGCAGGTTTTCATCCTCGCTCTCGATGCGCAGAATTTGCGCCGCCACATCTGCCATATTCATTTGCAAGCCGTGGTTGGGCGTGCCGTCGCAACCGTAATACTCGCGAATGCGGTAGAGCATCCCCTCGGGGCTTGCGGCGTACCAGCCGACACTGAAGGGCTTTTGGTAACCGAAGTCGAAGCCGCGCCAAATACGCCAATACGAAGGAATGCGAAAGGGCTTAATGACGTGTGTCCACCGCTCATCTTCATAGTGTTCCGGGTCGTTGCGCCACTCGGTAAAGACCTGCCCCTCAAAGCTGTCCCACGAGCCGTAGAGCAGGGCATTTTTTTCGGCTTCGGGCAGCATTGCAAGGCTTGCCAAATACTGCGGGTCGTTGTCGAGCAGTTTTTGGTTGTCAAAAACATTGCTGGGCACAAAAATGCGCGATTTTTGAATTTCGAGCGCTTTGCCCTGCGGTGAGGGCACAATGTAAGTATCTGTTATCGGGGTCATGGGCGGTGCCGCCGTAATAAAGCGCTGCTTGACCCACGCATGGCCGATGCCGCCGGGGTTGGTGGTCGCGCGGATGTAAACGCGCGTGCCCGGTCCGGTCGGGCGGTTGCGCGAGAACATATAAGAGTATTCGTCGTAGGTAAAGTGGGTCAGTTCATCAAAGCCGATAAAGTCGTAAGCTTTGCCCTGGTAGTTGGTTCTGTCTTTGGTGTGCTGGAGCGAGCCGAAGTAGATTTTCGCGCCGCTCGGGAACAGCCAGCAGTGCGCCTGCGCATTGTAGCGCGCGGCGGGAAACGCCGGCAGGTAAATGGCGCGCGAGCGGTCGACCAGCTCCGCAAGCTGCGGGTAGGTTTTGCGCAAAATCAGCGCCTTGTAGTGCGGGATGTGCACCTGCCGCAGCGCTTCGGCAAGCAGTGCATCGCTCTTGCCGCCGCCCGCTGCGCCGCCGTAGAGCGCCTCATACTCCGGGCGCTCCTGAAACTGCCGCTGTTTGGGCTGCGGCTGCCAGATGATGTTTTGCATAGTTCTCCCTGAGGTTCGCTTGCGCGAACTGTTTTCAGTTTTCAGTGTTCAGTTTTCAGTTTTTAGTGGCGAGTTTTCAGTGGTGAGTTCGGTAAACCGAACTCGCTATAATATTGAGCGAAGCTCAACGGGTGCGGGAAATTTCCCTACTAGGGAGAATGTCGCGGAAGCGACAAAAGGGTCCGGAGTCCGCTCCAAGGATCCCGCCCTCAACTTGTGCGCAGCACAAACATCACTTCGGCGAAGCCGAAACATCATTGCCTCGGGCAACATCACTCGCCGTTAGGCAAACATCACTCAGCGCCTCGCGCTGCCCTGTCGTCTGCTCGCATTTTAAATCGGGTGCGGGCAGCGCCCGCCCTTCATATTGGCATAGCCAATATATCATACCGCCTGCGGTATATCATATTTTGCCGTGCAAAATATATCATTCGCCGCAGGCGAATATCATTCGGCGGTCATTGAACGCTGCTATTCCTCACTCCTCATTCCTCATT
The DNA here is from genome assembly GCA_017432485.1 of Clostridia bacterium. GTDB lineage: Bacteria > Bacillota > Clostridia > Oscillospirales > Acutalibacteraceae > RUG714. Next base: position 1,013 of record JAFRJB010000002.1, on the reverse strand, counting down.
CCTCATTCACTCAGCGGCTCTGCCGCTGTTACTTCCGGCAGCAGCACCACCCCGCCCGCCTGCGCTTTTTCGGGCGGCTGCGGCAGCTTACGCGCCGCCAGCTCGAGCTTACGCTTGGTCAGTTCGTAGTTGCGCTCATCCTTCATGGTCGGAATATTATTGACATCGCGCAGCACCGCAGTCACATTTTTGAGCGCCGTGGTCAGATTATAAATGCCGGTGGGTTTGTCGACATACTCGCTGCTTTGGCGAATGTTTTCCAAGAGGATATCGGCAATGTCGTTAATCTTGCAGCGCTGCGCAAACGCGCTCTCGGGCGCCAGGTCTGCGGGCAAGCGTTCCTCGCTGTGCACCGCTTCTTCCGGCTGCACCTGCCGCGCGCTCACCTGCTCTGCCGCCTGCTGTTTACGGCGCTGCTTCTCGCGATACCATCCGCCTTTGGCGGAGTGCGCTTTGAGCGTTTGGTAGGCGATACCCTTTTCACTTGCAAACTGTTTCAAAGAGATCGCGGGCGCGCTTAAGTAGGCGGCTTTCATTTCTTCCCAATTGACTCGCACGGTCCCCTCCTATAAGCGCTCCATCATTTGGTACACGCTGCAGTTCACATAGCCCTCTGCCGCGCAGTATTTTTTCTTGTGCGCGTTTTTTGCCCGCTTATCGCAAAAGGCTAAACTCAGGCACTCCCAATCTCCGAAATCCTCACAGTAAATGCTGTTATAAATATCTTTCTTAAACAGCGGGCAGCCGCAGTTGTCGTGCAGCTTTTGGCGGTTCAAATCCACCCGCTCGCTTTTGAGGATGTTGTAGAGTGTCTGCTTGGAGATGCCGAAGATGCGGCAAATTTCCGCCACCGTTATTTCGCTTTTATATACCGCTATTAACTTGTTTGTATCAATTTCTTTTTTCATGGTTTCCTTTCGACAAATCCTTATTTGAGCAGTCAGCGGTCAGCGGTCAGCAGTTAGCGAATGGTGGCGTTGCTACGCAACGCATTTAAATCGGGTGCGGGTGTC
>JAFRJB010000035.1 GCA_017432485.1 Clostridia bacterium | reverse complement strand
GGGCAAGAAGATTTAAAACCCAAATAGGTTTTGGTTGCCTCTTTTTCCATAATATTGCGTTAAAACGCCTTGCAATGCGTTAGCATTTCTTCGCCGTTTTGCCTTATCTTATTAAAAAAATAGGCTAACCAAAACTGCATAGCACCTCTCGCGCTGAAATGTTCGAGATAATTTCTATGCTATTGATGCAGTTTGGCTCGGGGCAATAATACTATCGCACGAGCACGGTTTCTATTTGCTGATTTGCTTTCATATTGCGTTAAAAATACTCGAAATACACGCTGGTATTTCTGCGCTTTTTGCCTTATCTGAAAACAAATCAGCGAAATTGAAACTGCTTCGCACTTTCAATGCTTTAGTAGAGTGCAGTTTGGTGCTTTGAAAGCGCCGGTTGGCTGACGCCAAGCAAGATTGAAAAACGCCAAAATGTGCTTTAATAAAGCATTGAAAGCGTGTTTGTGCGGTAATATTATTGCCCACAAAGAGAAAGCAGAGAAATTAGCCGAAAAGGGCAAGCGAGAGGCTGTTAGGGTTTAAGTCTTTTTGCCCTTTTGCGACTGAACACTAAACACTGAAAACTGAAAACTATAGGCTATAAATAAGGCACTGCCTTATTTATAGCCTATTATCGGTTGGTCAAAATCATACAGAGAGTTATTAATCACAAAGATGTCGTAGATCCCCTGCTTGAGGTAATACTCCACAATTAAATCCGCTTTGCTCGCGCGCGAAAGCGCAAAGCCCGCTTTGTGTAACATTTCCACCGCTTCGCTATAGGGCAGTTCAAGTGCCAAAATCAATGCAAGCGCCGTCTGTTTGCTCGGTTTATATAAAGCATTAGAGCGAATTTTGGAAAACAGGCGCTTATCGATATTCGCCTTTTTGTAACAATCGGCATCGCTCATACCCTTTTCATCAATCTTGCGCAAGAGCATTTCGCTAAATGACTCATCTTTTACCTCGCGCAGGTATGCTTCCAGTGCATCTTCACCGCTTGTGTCTGCAAGCGCCGCAGAAAAATAGACCTGCGGCATTTCCTCGCTCTCTCGCTCATTCGCTTGAGTTGCCGCCATCTGCGGCGCTTCTTTCGGCGCACTCTCACAAGGTGCCGGGCTTTCGGCAGGCATGGCCTGCGCACAAGTCGGCGCCGCACCTTCGCTTTCTAAAGCGCGGTGCAGTCTTTTGCCCGGTTTAGGCGGCGCAGAGCGCTGCATATTGCAGGCATAGGCATCCTGCTCCAGGTAAGTATCAATATAAAGGCGAATGGCATTCAAATGCTCGCGGCTGATTTGCCGGCTCTTTTCTTTATGACCTATCATCTTTTCTCCTAAAAACAGTATTGCAGCACCAATTCACACAATAACACCGCGGCAGAAGCGCTTGCTGCTACGAGCAATAGGCTGCGCTTAAAAAACGCTAATATCAGTGCCACCGCTACGCCGACGGCGGCGCTGATGACACTCCCCGTTGCCGAAAATACGGCGGGCACGGTCATCACACTCAAGACCGCATACGGCATATAGTGCAAAAACGATAAAACGAATGTATTTTGAATTTTCTTTTTAACAAGCACCAGCGGTATGGCGCGCACCGCATAGGTCACCAAAGCCATCACCAGCAAATACGGTAAAAAGGAAGCATACTTCATGCGACAGTATCCTCCTTTTCACTTTTAATCGGAAACAGCCACGCCGCCAGCGCACTTGCCGCCACCGCGCAAATAATGACCACAAAGCCGCCGGGCACGCGATTGAGTAGCGGCACAAAGTGAAACGCAAGGCTCAGCGCAATGGCAATCACCACGCAAATGAGCGTTTTTTTATCTTCTCTGGCTACCGGCACCACAATGGCGATAAACATCGCATAAATCGCAATTCCGAGCGCGGAAATAACAATCGCCGGCAGCACATTGCCTGCCACGGCGCCCAGAATGGTGCCCGCGCTCCACCCGACATAGGGTGTGAGAATGAGCCCATACATAAAGTGCTTGCCAACCTCCCCTTTTTGGGAAGCGGCAACGGCAAACACTTCATCCGTCACCACAAAGGCAACCAGCAGTTTGTCTATCAAGCGAAAGGATTTGTCAAACTTCTGCGAGAGAGAAACGGACATCAGCGAATAGCGCAAATTAATCACAAACTGTGATGCGGCAAGCTCGAAAAGTGTGCCGCCGCCCACCATAATCGGCACTGCCGCCAACTGCCCGGCAGAGGTGACATTGGTCATAGAAATGAGCAGTGCCTGCAGGCTGTCAAGCCCCGATGAGAGCGCAAAAATACCAAAAGCAAAGGCTACCGACAAGTAGCCGAAGCATATCGGTAAACCGGCTTTAATGCCTTTTAAAAACGCGCTTTTACTGCTCATACTTTCCCTCTCTTCGTAATGCTATTATTATAATATAGTTTGCTTAGAATAGCAAGTAAAAAGGGGCTGAACATCAGCCCCTTAGTTCGCTGCGTGAACAGTCTTCAGTGTTCAGCAGTGCGCTTTGCGCACAATTAAAATGCAAGGCAACGCCTTGCCACCTTTAATTCCGCATTCCGCACTCCGCATTCCGAATTATAAAGGGCGCTTGATTTGCAAGCGCCCTTTTGATGCATTACTCCACTTTCGGCAGTTTTGCCGCGTACTTTGCCAATTCCTCATCGGTCGGGATGTAGTCATCCATCTGACCTTCGTGGAATTTTTCGTAGGCAACCATATCGAAGTAGCCGGTACCGGTCAAACCGAAGACAATGGTCTTCTCTTCGCCGGTCTCTTTGCACTTCATCGCTTCATCGATTGCCACTTTAATGGCGTGAGAGCTTTCCGGAGCGGGCAAGATACCTTCTACTCTTGCAAAGGTTTCCGCTGCTTCAAAGACATCGGTCTGAATTGCGGTGGTTGCTTCCATGTAGCCATCGGCATACAGCTGCGAGAGTACCGGGCTCATGCCGTGATAGCGCAAGCCGCCTGCGTGGTTCGCAGAGGGAATGAAGTCCGCGCCCAAGGTGTACATCTTCGCGAGCGGGCAAACCATGCCGGTATCGGCAAAGTCATAAGCAAACTTGCCTCTCGTAAAGCTCGGGCAGGAAGCCGGCTCTACAGCGATAATGCGGTAGTCTTTTTCGCCTCTGAGTTTTTCGCCCATAAACGGAGCAATCAAACCGCCGAGGTTGGAGCCGCCGCCGGCACAGCCGATGATAATATCAGGTGTGATGTTGTATTTATCGAGCGCTGCCTTGGTCTCCAAACCGATTACGGACTGGTGCAGCAGCACCTGGTTGAGCACGGAACCGAGCACATAGCGGTAACCGGGGTTGGAAACAGCCACTTCAACCGCTTCACTAATCGCACAGCCAAGAGAACCGGTGGTGCCGGGGTGCTCTGCTAAAATCTTTCTGCCGATTTGAGTCGTATCGGAAGGCGACGGGGTGACACTCGCGCCGTAAACGCGCATCACTTCGCGGCGGAAGGGTTTCTGCTCATAAGAGACTTTTACCATATACACTTTACAGTCAAGTTCCAGGTAAGAGCAAGCCATCGAAAGCGCAGTGCCCCATTGACCGGCACCGGTTTCGGTTGTCACACCCTTTAAGCCCTGCTTCTTGGCGTAGTAAGCCTGCGCAATCGCGGAATTGAGCTTGTGAGAACCGCTGGTGTTGTTGCCTTCAAACTTGTAGTAAATCTTCGCGGGTGTGCCGAGTTTTTCCTCTAAGCAGTATGCGCGCACCAGCGGAGAGGGTCTGTACATCTTGTAGAAATCTCTGATTTCCTGCGGGATGTCGATATAGGCGTTGTCGTTATCGAGCTCTTGCTGTACCAACTCTTCGCAGAATACGCCGCCCAATTCCTCGGCGGTCATCGGCTGCAGGGTGCCCGGGTTGAGCAGCGGCGCCGGCTTATTCTTCATATCGGCGCGCAGGTTATACCATTGTGTGGGCATTTCGCTTTCTTCCAAATAGATTTTGTACGGAATCTTGTTTTTTTTACTCATGATGTTTCCCCTTTCAAATTGTCAAATAAGTTTTTACGATTGGTGTTTCGGTTTCTGTGTGCTTCGCCATCGTTTTGTCAAAATGATTTTCATGGTTTCCCCTTCTCATGGGTTTAAGGATTCGGACTTTTATGGTTTTGGTCGCCTCTTTTTCACAAAATCTGCGTTAAAAAGCCTCACAATGCGTCAGCATTCTTTCGCCTTTTTGCCTTGCCTTTGTAAACAATAGGCAGACCAAAACTGCGAAGCATCTCTCGGTTAGGAGTTTTCGAGGTAATTTGCTTGCTTTTGATGCCGCTTGGCTGACGCCAAGCAAAGAAAAAACGAGTAAATTAGCCGAAAAGGACAAGCGAGAGACAAAAAAGTTCGAGTCCTTAAACCCATATAAATAAAAAATCCCGCCCCACATGTTGGGACAAGATTGAAAATCCTGCGGTACCACCCGACTTCGCCTTGCGGCGCACTCACTCTATGTACTGACTATACATACTTCCTTGGTAACGGGTGAAGTTCCCGGCGCCCCTAACACACTGTGCTCGGTTTGCCCTCACGAGTCCATTCGCTGTTTTTCCGGTTACCGGCTCGCACCAAACGCCGGCTCTCTGAAACCTTTTAAAAGCAGTTACTACTCTCGCTCATCGGTTTATCGTTATTTCTACTATACTCCCGCAAAAAGCGTTTGTCAAGCGAAAATTTCAAAAATTGTGATATGTGAAAAATTTTCAATCACCGCGCCGAAAAAGAGAACTCCACATTGATTACCGGCTCGATCTCTTCCCCGAGCACGGCGAGAATGCGCGCTTTGACAATTTCGCCGATTTTGGCGCTGTCTTTCTTAATGTCGCTGTCAATGACCAAATCGAAGTACATTTTGTCAGCCTGCGGCGAAAGGCGAAAATCGTGCACCGTGTAGTGTTCATCCACACTCTGCACAATGCCGAGCACCTGTGCTTTGAGCGTTTCAAGCGCGCTGTCGCGGGTATCTACCGGGTCAATGTGCAGCACCAGGCTAATGCCGAAGTTTTCGCCGACCGCCTTTTCAAGGCTGTCAATGACTTCGTGGATGCGCACCAAGTCGCTGTCGGCAGGCACTTCGGCGTGCGCGACCGCAAAGATGCTGCCCATACCGTAGTCGTGCAAGATTAAATCATGCACCCCTAAAATAGCCGGGTCAAAATCACACATAAATTGTTGCAGTTTTTCGCTCAACTCCTTGTCGGCAGGCTTGCCCAAAAGCGGCTGCAGGCTCTCTTTTAAAATGCCGATACCGCTCCAAATCACAAAGAGCGACACCGCTGCGCCGATGTAAGCATCAATCTGCCAGCCAAAGAACCTGTTTGTGATAACAGCAACTAACACCGCAGCCGTACCGGCACAGTCGCTCAGCGAATCGCGGCTGACTGCTTTGAGCGCGGTAATACCCGCGGTTTTGGCAAGCTTTGCGTTAAAAATCGCCATCCACAGTTTCACCAAAATAGAAGCGACCGATACGGCGATAAAGAAAGCGGAATACGTCACCGCCTGCGGGTGAATCATTTTTTCAATCGAAGATTTGAGCAGCTCCGCGCCCATCAAGAGCACGAAGAAAGAGATAATCAGCGAAAGGATGTACTCATACCTGCCGTGACCGAAGGGGTGCTTTTCATCTGCCGGTTTGCCGGCAAGCTTGAAGCCGATCAGCCCGATAATGCAGGTGCCCGCATCCGAGAGGTTGTTGGCGCCATCCGCCACCATTGCCGCCGAAGCCGCAAGGTACCCGACAGCGATTTTAAACGCGCTTAACAGGCAGTTAAGAACAATACCGATAGCGGAAGAAAGCGAGCCGTAAGCCGTTCTCACCTTGGTATCGGTCGTATTGCGGTAGTCTTTGACAAATAGTTTGAGTAATAGAGTAGTCATCATCTCGCCTCACTTGCCAACATTGTAGCACACGAATGGGGTTTTAGGCAAGAAGGATTCTCCCAAGGGTAAAATAAATCGAACACCAATTGTTTCTCGCGAAGAAATTTTTGTGATAATTTTTTCGATATTGAGGCAGTTTGGCTGACGCCAATCAACGAAAAATCGGAAAAATTAGCCAAAAAGGGCAAGCGAGAGACTGTTCGAGGTTCGGTTTATTTTACCCTAGCGCTACGTCTAATATCATCATTACCAAAAAACCGGCGACAAAGCCGATTACACCGCTGCGTGTGCTCCCCTCGCCCTTCGCTTCGGGAATGAGTTCATTCACACAGACATAGAGCATCGCCCCTGCTGCGAATGATAGCAGCAGCGGCAGTGCTTTTGCCACCGCTGCCGTCATCCAAAAACTGAGCACCGCGCCGACCGGCTCCACTGCGCCCGAGAGCGCCCCGCAGCAAAAGGCTTTGCCCTTCGACATCCCGGCGCCGCGCAGCGGCATCGCAATAATCGCGCCTTCCGGAATGTTTTGAATCGCGATGCCGAGCGCTAACACCAGCGCCGCTGCCAATGCCTGCCGCGTGCCGCTGCGGCAGGCAGCCGCAAGGGCGACACCCACCGCCAAGCCCTCGGGAATGTTGTGGAGCGTGACCGCCAAAATAAGCATCGTATTTTTGGAAAGCGCACTCTCTTGCCGGCTGCTGCCGCGGCGCAGGCGTTCTATCGCATATTCGCTCGCAAGTAAAAAGCCGATACCGAGTAAAAAACCGACTGTCGGCAAAAGCCACCGAGGCTCTGCAGCGCTCTCAAGCGCCGGCATTAACAGCGACCATATACTTGCCGCCACCATCACCCCCGCGGCAAAGCCAAGGAGCAGTTTTTCGCTGCGCCCACTCACCTTCCGGCTGATAAAAAACACCGCTGCGGCACCGAGCGCGGTGCCCGCAAACGGAATGAGAATTCCTGTTACAATCAAAAAAATCACCTGCACTTATTGTATGTTAAACAACCAAAGCAGGTGATTCAAAAAAATGCGAAATTTGGAATTCATAGAAAAAACTCCGTTTTACAAACGGAGTTTTTTTGGAGCGGACAACGGGAGTCGAACCCGCCTAATCAGCTTGGGAAGCTGAGATTCTACCGATGAACTATGTCCGCAGATATTTGTTAGCCTACTTATTATATGCAAAAATAACCTAAAAGTCAAGAAAAAACAATAACTGCACGCAGTGCAACTGCAAACAAAGTTTGCAACTGTGAGTGCAGCGAACAACTAAGGCTAACTCAATGTTTTGAGTTAGCCTTCACTTTACTATTCGGTAAACAATGGTGTGGAATAATAGCGGTCGCCGCTGTCTGGCAGAAGCGCTACAATGGTTTTTCCCTTGTTTTCGGCTTTCTTGGCAAGGGTGATTGCCGCCGATAGCGCCGCGCCGGAAGAAATACCTACCGAAATACCCTCTTGCTTGGCAAGGAGCTTTGCGGTTGCAAAAGCATCTTCATTGGCAATGGGCATCACCGCATCATAAACTTCTGTATTGAGCACATCCGGCACAAAACCGGCGCCGATGCCCTGAATTTTATGCGCACCCGGGGTGCCCTTGGAGAGCACGGGAGAGGTCTCCGGCTCTACGGCAATGACCTGTATTTCGGGGCACTGCTCTTTTAAGTATTCGCCCACACCGGTAACCGTGCCGCCGGTGCCGACACCTGCTACAAAGATATCCACTTCCCCTTCGGTATCCTTCCAGATTTCCGGGCCTGTGGTCGCCTTGTGAATAGCGGGGTTTGCGGGGTTAACAAATTGCCCTGGAATAAACGCATTCTCCATACTGTCGGCAAGTTCTTGCGCCTTGGCAATCGCGCCCTTCATTCCCTTAGCGCCATCGGTAAGCACCAATTCGGCACCATAGGCTTTTAAGATATTGCGCCTCTCCACGCTCATGGTTTCGGGCATGGTGAGAATGATTTTGTAGCCCTTGGCAGCAGCGATTGCCGCCAAGCCGATACCGGTGTTGCCGGAGGTCGGCTCAATGATAGTCGCGCCGGGTTTTAAGAGCCCTTTTTGCTCGGCATCTTCAATCATCGCTTTTGCAATTCTGTCTTTGACACTGCCGGCGGGATTGAAACACTCCAATTTCAAAAGCAGTTTTGCCTCTAAACCCAAGGCTTTTTCGAGATTGACCGCTTCAACCAGCGGTGTGTTGCCGATCAGTTCCAATGTTCCTTTATAAATCATAGTTATATCCCCCTACTTAATAGATGCAAACCCTTTTTCCAGGTCTGCGATAATATCATCAATATGCTCTGTACCGATAGAAAGGCGAATGGTGTTCGGGAAAATGCCCTGGTCTGCCAATTCCGCCTCGGTCAGCTGCGAATGGGTGGTGGAAGCCGGGTGAATAACCAGGCTCTTCACATCTGCCACGTTGGCAAGCAGTGAGAAAATCTGCAAGCCGTCAATAAACTGCCAAGCCTCTTTCTGCCCGCCCTTAATTTCAAAGGTGAAAATCGAGGCGCCGCCGTTCGGGAAATACTGCTCATACAGCGCATGGTCTGGGTGGTCGGGCAATGCCGGGTGATTAACTTTTTCCACCAGTGGGTGCTCTGCCAAATACGCCACCACCTTTTTTGTGTTTTCGGCGTGGCGCTCCAAGCGCAGAGAAAGTGTTTCCACACCCTGTAAAAGCAGGAACGCATTAAAGGGCGAAATCGCCGCGCCGGTATCTCTGAGTAAGATGGCTCTGATGTAGGTCACAAAGGCTGCCGCGCCGACTGCTTCATAGAAGGAAACGCCGTGGTAACTCGGGTTCGCTTCGGCAATCTGCGGGTACTTGCCACCTGCCGACCAGTCAAACTTGCCGCTCTCGATAATCACACCGCCAAGGGTAGTGCCGTGACCGCCCAAAAACTTGGTTGCGGAGTGCACCACAATGTCAGCCCCGTGCTCAATCGGTCTGAAGAAATACGGCGTACCGAAGGTGTTATCGACCACCAGCGCAATGCCCGCCTCGTGGGCAATCGCGGCAATGGCATCTACATTCGGAATGTCGCTGTTCGGGTTGCCAAGCGTTTCCAGGTATATCGCCTTGGTGTTCTCTTGAATTGCGGCTTTGACCTGCTCTAAATTGTGCGCATCCACAAAGGTGGTTTCAATGCCATATTGCGGCAAGGTGTGCGAAAGCAGGTTGTAACTGCCGCCGTAAATTGTCTTTTGTGCCACCACGTGCCCGCCGTTTGCCGCGAGCGCCTGAATGGTGTAACTGATTGCCGCCGCGCCGGAGGCTACCGCCAAAGCGGCGCTGCCGCCTTCGAGTGCTGCCACGCGCTTTTCGAGCACATCCTGGGTGGAGTTGGTCAGCCTGCCGTAAATATTGCCGGGGTCTGCCAAGCCGAAGCGCGCCGCCGCATGGGCGCAATCGTGAAATACATAAGATGTGGTTTGATATATCGGAACCGCTCTGGCATCGCTTGCCGGGTCCGCCTGCTCCTGCCCCACATGCAGTTGCAAGGTTTCAAATTTATATTGACTCATTTTGTCCTCCTTGTCAAGAGTTAACTATGCGTTATTCTTCTTTTCTTTTTTACTTTCGTAGTCTTCCAGTGCACTTTTAATCGCTTGTTCGGCAAGCACCGAACAGTGCAGTTTATAATCGGGTAAACCATCCAGCGCTTCGGCAACAGCTTGGTTGGTCAGTTCCATTGCCTTGCTCACCGGCTGCCCTTTAATAAGCTCTGTTGCCATCGAACTCGAGGCAATGGCGCTCGCGCAGCCGAAAGTTTCAAATTTTACATCCTGAATGGTATCGTCTTCTATTTTTAAATACATCTTCATAATATCGCCGCACTTGGCATTGCCGACTTCGCCGACACCGTCGGCATCCTCAATCACGCCTAAGTTGCGCGGGTTACGAAAATGGTCCATCACTTTTTCGCTGTATAAAGCCATAACTGCTCCTCCAAGCCTTTGTTAATTCGGAATGCGGAGTTCGGAATGCGGAATTAATGGGCGGGACACCCGCACCCGATATAAAGATCTCTCCACTGCGGTCGAGATGACAACCATTGTCATTCCGAGCGACAGTTGAGGAATCTTTATAATGCCGTGCAAAGCGCTGCCACCATAACTCCACTCTTCACCCTCCACACTCCACTCTAATCGGAATAAAATTCCGATTTACAAAATGTGTTTCGCCTTCCCGGTGCACAAATCGCGCCATACCGGTGAGAAACTTCTCAGGCGCTCTACCACTTCTTTGACTGCCTGAATGATGAAAGTGACATCTTCTTTTGTGATGTCTTCCCCCAAAGTCAGGCGCAAAGAGCCGTGCGCCACATCGTGCACTCTGCCGATTGCCATGAGCACATGGCTCGGGTCGAGAGAACCGGAAGTACAGGCGCTGCCCGAGGAAGCGCAAATGCCTTTGTCATCTAAGAGCAAGAGCAGCGATTCGCCTTCAATCCCCTCAAAGCAGAAGCTGACATTGGAAGGCAAGCGATGTTCCTTGTCGCCGTTTAGCGCGCAGTGCTCAATTTCTTCCAAACCGGCAATGAGCGCATCTCTGCAGGCGGCGATATGCTTGTTTTGCTCGCACATTCGCGCGTTTGACTCGGTGAGCGCTGCCGCCATACCGACAATGCCTGCCACATTTTCCGTTCCGGCGCGCTTGCTTTTCTCTTGCGCGCCGCCGGCAATGAGCGGGCGCAGGCGTATGCCTTTGCGCGCATACAAAAAGCCGGTGCCTTTGGGGCCGTGGAACTTGTGCGCCGAGGCGCTGAGCATATCAATACACATGCGCTCCACATCAATCTCTAAATGCCCGACTGCCTGCACGGCATCGGTGTGAAAGAGTACACCGTGCTTGCGGCAGACAGCGCCAATCTCCGCAATCGGCTGAATGGTGCCGATTTCATTATTGGCAAACATCACACTCACAAGGCAGGTGTCTTCCCCTATCGCTTCTTCGAGCTCGGCGACATCAACAATGCCGTTTTCATGCACATCGAGCAGTGTCACGCGAAAACCTTCTTTTTCAAGGGCTTTGAGCGGGTGCAGAATGGCGTGGTGCTCAAAAGCGGTGGAGATGATGTGCATCTTGCCTTGGCTTCTGCCGAGCGCTGCCGCTGTTAAGAGCGCCTGGTTATCTGCCTCGCTACCTCCCGAAGTGAACGTAATTTGTTTGTAATCGGCGCCGATACAGCCGGCAATCTCTATGCGCGCCTGTTCAATCGCACTCTTTGCCTGCTGCCCCTCGCGGTAAAAGGACGAAGGGTTGCCGAATTGCTCGCGAAAATACGGCAGCATGGCTTCAAGCGCTGTCGAGCTTAATCGGGTTGTCGCCGCATTGTCGGCATAAATTCTTTTCATGCCCTGTCCTTTCCGGTGAGCGTAATATTTCACTGCACCAATCTTACAAATCGTTGTTTTCATTATAGCTTCATTTGCCTACTATGTCAATAGGTAATAAAACCGCAACTTAAATTTTGTCACTTTTGCTATTGATTTACCTATTTACCCTGTGGTATAATAGGCAAAACAAACAAAAATTGACGCATATGTCCGCAGTATTCTAAATTAATGTAGAAAGTAAAAAGTAGAATGTAGAATTATAATGCAAAACCTTGCTTCACCAGCCACAACTTTAACATTCTAAATAATAAATTCTATACACTAACACTCAAAATTGTTCACATAGCAACTAATAATGCTGCGCCTTGTATTATAAAACTTCCCCCGCTTTTGTCGAAATGACCATGGTTCTGTCATTCCGAGTCGAAGAATAATAACGGGTGCGGGTGTCCCGCCCTTTCTTGTTTGCTTTAGTAAACATATCGAGTGCATAGCACATATCGAACCGCTTGCGGTATATCGAGTGTGTAGCACATATCGACTTCTAAATCGGGTGCGGGTGACTCCCTGCAGTGCAGGGAGATGTCACGAAGTGACAGAGGGTACGGGCTCCCGTCAGGAGTCCCGCCCTCAATTCATAATTCAACATTCAAGATTCATAATTGTTCGCACAGCGAGCAAAACCATCACAACAAAGGAGTATACCATATGATTTCTACCAAAGGGCGCTATGCCCTGCGCGTGATGCTCGACTTGGCGGAGCATGCCGATGGGCGCGCCATGCCGCTTAAAGAGATTGCCGAGCGGCAAGGCATTTCCAAAAAGTATTTGGAGATTATAGTCAAAGAACTGGTCAAAGGCGGTTTGATTCAAGGCTCCAGCGGAAAAGGCGGCGGCTACCGCCTGTGCCGCGATGCTGCCGATTACACGGTCGGCGAAATCCTGGAACTGACCGAAGGCTCGCTGGCGCTTGTTGCCTGCCTTGCAGGTGATGCCCCTCCCTGCGACCGCGCAAGACAATGCAAAACCCTGCCGATGTGGGCAGAGTTAGACGGGATTATACATGATTACTTTTTTCATAAGAAGCTAATTGATTTACTGTAAGTGCGCGGCGCGCACTTACAGTAAATCAGTTTTCAGTGTTCAGTGTTCAGCAGTGCCGCTTTGCGGCACGTTTTTATTGCAACACAAAGTGTTGCCACCTTTAATTCCGAATTCCGCACTCCGCATTCCGCATTAAAAAAGTGCTGCTTAGCAGCACTTTTTTACTTATACAATATCTGCTGATTTTTCACCATAGTTTCCGGCTTGCAAGAGTACAGCAATATCCGCAACGGTAATGCTGCCGTCACCGGTCAGGTCGATATCCTCATTTGTCTCGCCATAGTTTCCGGTGGCAAGGAGCACGGAGAGGTCTGCAAAATCAATTACATCATCGCCATTGACATCTCCCAGCGGTATCACCACATCCTCTTGGTTTGTCACTTCACCGCTCTTGGTATCGTACTCACCGAGACAGACAGTTAAAGAGTTTTTCTGCTTTGCATAAATTCTGTAAACATCGCCTTTGATGCTATCTAATTCAAACACACCGTTTTCGGCTGTCACAGAATATTCGTTTGCATCACTCTTAATGGTTATCGTTGTGTTGATATCGGCTAATGAAGGGATAATATAGTGCATTTGGCTCGGCAAAATATCGGTAATACTATCGACATAAGAATAGCCGCAGTCTTTACAGGTATGCACTGTATACCCTTGGCTCTCGGTAGTCGGTTCGGTAACCGTATCGATATAATCATGTTCAGTCATCGGCACAAAATCACCGATGTAACTGTAGCCGCAATCGGCACAGGTGTAAGTGGTGTAGCCGGCACGAGTGCAGGTGGGAACTGTTGATTCCATATCAAAACTGTGTTCCAATGCTGGGATAGTCATTTTGTCTATTTGATTGCAATTGTTGCACATTCTCATGGAAAGTCCCGCTTTTTCACAGGTCGGTGCTGTCATAATTTGCCAGCTTGACCAACTGTGCCCGAGGGCGGGTAATTCTATCTGTTCCTTTAATACCTCACCGCAAACGGTGCAGTATTGACCTTCTGTCTGCCCAGATTCCGTACAACTAACCGCTTTTGCCGGTATAGTTTCCACGCTGTGTCCGCTTGCCGGAATAACAGCTTGTTCTTGCAAAACTTTGCCGCATGCATCACAGTGGGTGCCCTCGCTTAACCCGGTTTTTGTGCAAGTTGGCGCCACTGCTTCGTCTATCACTTCCGTGTGCTCTATTAGAGGCAAAGTTTCCGTGTAATAGTAACCGCAAACAGAGCAAGTGAATGTCTTAACACCGGTTTTGGTACAAGTAGCTTGTTTTGTGATAACGGCATTAAAAATATGCTCGTCTGTTTTGTCAACATAACTGTCTTTAAAACTGTCACCGCAAACAGAACAGGTATGTGTCGTGTATCCTTTTGTTCTGCATGTGGGTGCGATCACTTCAGTTGTGTAAGAATGTCCGTTTGCCGGAATGACTTGCTGTTTTTCTAATACTGTCCCGCAAACCGAACAATGTGAACCAACTGTTAAACCTGCTTTTGTGCAGGTGGGAGCGACTGCTTTGTCTATCACTGCTGTGTGTTCTGTCATGGCAATGGCTTCAGTGTAAGCATCACCGCAAACAGAGCAAGTGAATGTTTTGATACCTTGCTCGGAACAACTTGGTACTTTTGTGATAACTGCCTTGTAATCGTGTTCACCGGTGGCAGGCACATAATCTGTCAGGAAAGCATCACCGCAAACAGAGCAAATATAAGAGGTGAAACCTTGGCTTACACAGGTGGACGCAGTGTGTTTAGCAGTGTAAGAATGCCCTGTGGCAGGAATTTCTCTCGTTTCGGCGTGAGAAGCATCATTTGCACATACTCTGATTTCTTCTCCGTTTTGTGTGCAGGTCGCAGGAGTCACAATGCTCCACTCGCCATAATTATGCCCGATGGCTGGCACATAATCATCTACATAACCTGCCGGACAGCGGGAGCAAGTGTAAGTGGTGAAGCCTTGTTCGGTACAAGTCGGCGGTGTGACAGTCGGCACATAGTCGTGACCTAATGCATCAATATCTCTTGTTTCGATATGAGAACTGTCTCTCGAACAAACTCTTGTTTCAAGACCTTTGTCAGTGCAAGTGGCAGCGTTGGTAACTTCCCACTCGCCCCAATCGTGTTCGAGTGCCGGAACTATTTCTTGTTCCACCAATATTGCTTCACACACAGAACAACGTTTCCCTTGTGTTAAACCGGTTTGTTCGCAAGTCGGTGCAACAGCTGGGATAAGCGCTTCCGTGTGACCTAAAGCCTCAATCGTCTCCTTGTAGGTACCTTCACAGCGAGAGCAAGTATATTTTTTAACACCTGTTTCCGTGCAAGTTGGTGCTGCAATGATTTCCGAAGAATAATTATGCCCTAACGCCGGTACTTCTTCTTTTGCTTGAAATACTTTCCCACATACAGAACAATAGCTTGTTGCTGTATAGCCCGCTTGTTCGCAAGTTGCCGCTACTGCTTCTTCATTTACAATTGTGTGTTCGAGGCACTCGAAAGTTCTGCCATATTCCCGTGCATATGCTTGCGCTGTGGAATTTGGATTAGCATGAATCACAGTGTTTTCAGGCAAAGTTGTGGCAGCATCATTAATCTCGCAATCATCATTCAATATAGAAATGTCATTTAAACTTGTTGCTCCTGCAAATGCCATACTGCCAATGCTTGTGACAGTGATTGGAATAATGATGCTTGTTAAGCCGCTACAAGAAGAAAATGCATTATTTGTAATGTGCTTTGTTTCAGTTTTTACAGTATAATCTCCGAAAAGTGAATTTTTTGCTTCAATTAAATAACTCCCGTTATATAAAACACCATCTTCCCAATTATTAGAATCATTGTAATAACTGGTACCATAAAACGCAAGTGCACCAATGCTTGTAACGGAATCGGGGATAGCAATGTTCGCCAACCCGCTACAATCATAAAATGCATATTCCCCAATGCTTGTGACGGAATCCGGAATACTTACGCTTGTCAACTCACTACAACCGTAAAATGTATAACTGCCGATATTGGTAATTCCTTCTTCCAATACTACTTCTTTCAGATTATTGCAGCTGATATACCAGGGTGTGTATTGGTAATAAGTATCACCACTCCCTGTTTCGGATCCTTTTTCGGATGAATAATTTTGCATTATTCCCAAACCCTTGGTCAAGGTGACTTTTTCGATGTTGGAACAATTATAAAAAGTACTAAACAAATTATAGATTTTTACCGAACAAGGCATAGTCAACTCTTTTAACTCGCTGCAATATCCAAATGCTTCAAGCCCAATGTTTGTAACTGAATCCGGAATCGTAACGCTTGTCAAACTTTTACAATTAAAAAAAGCAGCACGTTCAATTCTTATAACTGAATTGCCCATATTAACATTTATTAATCCACTACAACCTCTGAATGCATAAGCCCCAATATTTGTGACAGAATCAGGAATTGTAATACCAGTTAAATTGCCGCAATCACGAAATGCATCTTCAGCAATAACTTTTGTTTCAGTTTTTACAGCATACTCTCCTGTAAGTGAATCATTTGCTTCAATTAAACAATTCCCAATATATAAAACATCATCTTCCCAATTATCAGAATTATCGTAATAACCGGTACCATAAAACGCAAAAGAGTCAATGCTTGTGACGGAATCCGGAATGGTGATTTTTGTTAACTCACTGCAACCATAAAATGAATAACTACTGATATTGTTGATTCCTTCTTCCAATACCAATTCTTTGAGATTATTACGGCTGATATACCATGGTGTATACTGATAATATGTATCGCTTGCAGAACTTGCAGAAGCGTAATTCTGCATAGTTCCGGTTCCTTTGGTTAAGGTCACTTTTTGGATATTGGTGCAATTATAAAAAGTGCTACTACTATTGTAGATTTTTGCAGAAGAAGGCATAGTCAGTTCTTTTAATCCGCTGCAATTAAAAAATGCAGAATCACCTATGCTTGTGACAGAATTCGGAATGATAATGCTCGTTAAACCGCTGCAGCCACGAAATGCAGAATCTCCAATACTGGTGATGGAGTCCGAAATGGTGATGCTTGTTAATCCGCTGCAACCGGAAAATACATTTTTGCCAATGTTTGTGACAGAATCCGGAATGGTAATACTCATTAATCCGGTGCAATTAATGAATGCGCCATTTCCAATACTTGTGACAGAATTCGGAATGGTGATGCTTGTTAGCCCTGTACAACCCGAAAAGGCAGAAAGGTCAATGCTTGTAACACTATTGCCAATGATAATGCTTTTTAAACCGTAACAACCTTGAAAAGCAATACTGCCAATATTCGTAACAGAGTTTGGGATGGAAACATTTGTTAAGCCGATGCAATCGAAAAAAGCACCATTGCAAATATTGGTAATTCCATCTTCCAAAATCAACTCTTTGAGTGATGTTCGGCTTATATACCAAGGAGTATAACTACTTGAACAATCAAAATTCATCACACCCGTACCTTTTGTTAAAGTGACTTTTTCGATATTAGTGCAGCCGTTAAATGTGGTTTGGCTATTGTAAATCGCTGTCGATGCAGGCATTGTCAATTCTTGTATGTCTTTGCAACCAGAAAACGCCGCAGAACCTATGCTAGTGACACCGTCATTTATTATCACGGTCTTAATACCGGACAAGTTTCTAAAAGGACTTCCGCTAAAAACAGAATAATTCTGCATCGGTCCAGTTCCGCTTATCGTGAGCAATCCTGTTGATGATTCAAATGTGTAAGTTACATTGTCACCGCAACTTCCACTAATCACTTCAGCATGTGAAGTAATTTGCAATCCTGCAAAAGTGCTGCAAAGCATAACGATAACTAATAATAAACTTATTGCTTTTTTCATTTTTTTACCTCAACAATCTTTTTAAATATCTCCGTAAGTCCTTTTGCTGCTATACCTGTTGGTGTAAAAATAGTTGCAATATCGGCAGCTGCTTGTGCGGAATTTGCAATTATTTCTGATATGATTTTCACCTTGTCAAATTTGTCTTTTTCAGGGATGCTTTCTTGTTTGAGTTTTTGATACTCTATTTCAAGCTTTTTCAAAAAAACTTTGTATTCTTCGTCAGAACAAACAAGTTGTATTAATTGCTCAAAATCTTCAAGCGGAACAGTTAATAATTTGCTATTTAACTGGATGTCAACATAGCCTCCCTGTTTTTCAATATAGTTTTGAATTTCCATAAAAAGAACCGGGTCTGGGATTGAAAGTTTTATCATTTTTTCATCCACTCTAACTCTTTTGGAATCGACCATTAGTTTTGAAAAAGAAACTCTCCAATCAAACTTTTGAGGATAAACTAAGTCTTTTTTTAGTTTTAAGTTTCGAACTCGCTGAGGTGTAATTCCCAAATCGCGAGCAATTTTATAATCTGAAATATTATCATAATTTATAGTTTTATCGCTTTTATCCTCGTAATCATTGATTAAAGTCTCAATATAAAACTTGAACATTAACAATTCAATATCATTTTTGCTTGCTGTTCCAAAGTTACGATTAAAAAACTTTGCTGCGATTTCATCAAAATATTTTTCTTTTTCTTTAAATTCAATCTCCATAACGTCCCCTCCAAAACAAAAAATGCGCAGCTAAAAGCTGCGCCAAAAACGCAATGCTCAAAGCTGCGAAACTAATTGAACAATATTGGAACACAAGCGTGCACAATATGCCAAATAAGAGCATGCATTTTTATCAAAAGATAAAAAATCACACGCCTATTGTTCCAAAAAGAAAATATATTATTCAATTAGTTTCGCAATTTAATCATAACATAGTTTTTAATATATTTCAATCTATCATTTTAAATACATATTATAGAATCAAAAGAGTTCAGTATCTACCCCTCTGGGTGCTACGCACCCATCTCCCCTCGTCAAGGTGCTCCCTGTTAGGGAGACGTCACGCAGTGACAGAGGGTCTGGCGTGCGCTCCAAGCACGACAAGAAGAGGACAAATTGAACATTGAACAGACTCTACTGTTTCTGTTTGCTCCGCAAACCCGACTTTTATAAATCAGGTGCGGGTGACTCCCTGCTGTCCAGAGTTCAGCAGTGCCGCTTTGCGGCACTTTTTTCGGCGGTTCGTTTTAACGAACCGCCAAACTGTTATCTATTATTAAAGCGGGCGGATGGTATCCGCCCATACCGGGAGGGCGCAGAGACCCTCCCCCACTCATTAGAGCGAAGCGGAACAAGCGCGAATGTGTCGCCCTCAACTCCACTCTTCACTCTACACTCTCCAAACTAAAAAACTGCGAAGCTGTGCTTCGCAGTTTTTTTACAAGTTTTCGGCAATTTGTAAAATCAGTTTTTCGCTCTTTTCCCAGCCGAGGCAAGCATCGGTAATCGATTGCCCGTAAACATCGCCGCCAATCTTTTGGGCGCCGTCGACAAGGTAACTCTCAATCATCAAGCCCTTCACAAGCGCTTTCACATCGCCGGAGGCTTTCATCGAGTTTAAGACCTCCATGGCAATGCGCGGCTGCTGGCTGAAGTCTTTGCCGGAATTGCAGTGGTTGCAGTCGACAATCACCGCTTTATTTTGCAGTTGGCGTTTATCGTAAGCTTCACTCAGAAGCATCAAGTCTTCATAATGGTAGTTAGGCATGGGCTTACCGTAGGCATCCACGAAACCCCTTAAAATCGCATGCGCCAGCGGGTTGCCGAAGCTCTCAACCTCCCAGCCTCTGTAAATAAAAGTGTGGGGGTGTTGGGCGGCGGTGATGGAATTCATCATCACGCCGATATCGCCGCTCGTGGGGTTTTTAAAGCCCACGGGCACCGAAAGCCCGCTCGCGGTCAGGCGGTGCTGCTGGTTCTCGGTAGAGCGCGCCCCAATCGCGGTGTAAGAGAGTAAGTCGGAAAGGTAGCGGTGGTTATCCGGGTACAGCATTTCATCCGCCGTGCCGAAGCCGCACTCAATAAGAGCGCGCGAATGCAGGTGCCTGATTTCGACAATGCCCTTATACATATCCGGCTTGGTGTGAGGGTCAGGCTGGTGCAGCATGCCCTTATAGCCATCGCCGGTGGTGCGCGGTTTGTTGGTGTAGATGCGCGGAATGATGATGATTTTATCCTTGACCTTCTCCTGCACATCTTTGAGGTGATAGATATACTCCATCACCGCATCTTCCCTGTCTGCCGAGCAGGGACCGATGACCAGCACAAACTTATCGCTCTCGCCGGTAAAAACGGCTTGAATTTCCTTATCGCGCCTCTCTTTATATTCAAGCACTTCCAGCGGTATCGGGTACTTCTCTTTGACATCCATCGGGATAGGCAGCTTGCGCTTGAAGTCCATATTATTCATACTCATAGTTACTCACTCCAATCGTAGTTTTCAGTGTTCAGGGTTCAGTTTTCAGTTTAAAAACCACACTCACATAAACAAACTGAATTCTTCACTTATCTTTACCATTATTATTGTTCTTCCATTTTTTTGATAAGTGCATAAATCATTCGAGATATCTCGTTGCTCAAATCCATCGCCTTTTGCACTTGCTGTTCGGTATAATAACCAAGCATACACCCAATTAACAATTGTGTTTCTAACTCCGCTCTGGAACCGTTAGCAATTGATAAAAAATTGATGAATTCCTTTTTTGTTTTTCGTGATTCTCCTTCGGCTATATTAGAAGGAATCGAAATCACGGAGCGCCTGATTTGGTCTGCTAAAGAAAACTTCTCCTCTTTCGGTAAAAGTTCTATTAATTGATACACCTCTTTGACTAAATCCATGGATTTAGTCCACACAACTAAATCTTTATAATTAGAATATCCCATCTTTTTTCTCCATTCCAATCAGAGTAACGACAATGTCCACTGAACGCTGAAAACTGAACACTGAACACTGAACACTGAAGAAAGTTATTTATCAAATAACTTTCTTCGCTGCGTTGAGCGCTGCATCAATGCGCGCATGGCGGGAACATCTTCGGTTTCTATCATCTGTTCTAATTTTTCAAATTGTTCGCGGAATTCCTTCATCTGTTCGAGCAGTGCCGCCTTATTGTCGATAAAGAGCTCCGACCACATTTCATCGTTAATGCGGGCAATGCGCGTTAAATCGCGGAAGGAGTCGCCGGTGTATTTTTCCAAATGCTCTTTTTCGTTACAGGTCATCAGTGTAATGGCGATACAGTGGGTTAACTGCGAAACAAAGCCGATAATTTCATCGTGCTTATCAATATCCATTTCCACCACGCGGTAGCAGCCCAAAATCCAGCCCAAATCGCGGCAGAGTTCGATTGCCTCTTTGCTGTTTTTCTCTGTGGGGGTGACAATATAGTTGGCGCCGGTAAAAATCTTATCATCGGCATTTTGCACGCCCGAGACCTCTTTGCCGCACATCGGGTGCGCGGGAATATACTCTACATCTTCGCGCAGCATCCCCTGAATATCGCGCACAAAGTCGCCCTTAATACCGGTCACATCGGTAATAACGGTGCCGGGTTTAAAATACTGCTGGTAGGCGGCAATCCACTCTTTAAAAATATGCGGGTACAAGCCGAATACCACCACATCTGCCCAGGCGACAAAGTCTTCTGTCACGGTGGTGGTGCCGCGCTCAATAAAGCCTCTTTCGAGCGCATAGTCAATCCCCTCCCCGCTTTTGCCGATGGCTCTGACGCGGTAATCCTTGCGGCTGAGCGCCATGGCATACGAGCCGCCCAACAGCCCCAAGCCGACAATTAATATATTTTTATCTCTGCTTAAATTCATACTTCTTCTACCTCTATTCCCAGTGCCTTGAGCCGCTCGAAGAAATCGGGCAGGCTCTTTTTGACCGCCTGTGCGCCTTCGATTTCGCCGCCGACCAAACTTAATAACACACTTAAGCTCATCACGATGCGGTGATCGTTGTGCCCGCACAAGACCTCGTCGGGCTTATGAAATGCGGTCGGGTACACCACAATGCTGTTTTCATAGACCGCCACGTCCGTACCGAACTTCTTGAGTTCCTCTGCCATACAGGCGCCGCGGTCGCTCTCTTTTATGCGCAGGCGGCGCGTATCATCAAACACCGCGCCGTTTTTGGCTGCCGCCACTGCCATAAGCACCGGTCCCAAATCGGGGCAGTCGCCCAGGTGAATGGTCGGGGTGCCTTTGCAGAGCATTTCCAAATAGCGCTCGTAGGCTTTGTCGCCCTGCAGCGAGTCGGGGTCCAACCCCTCAATGTGAATATCGGAACCCAGGGCATTGAGCGCGGCGAAAAATGCCGCATTGGAGTAGTCCCCCTCCACTGCCGTTTCGGTGGCTTTGTAGTGCTGATTGCCCTTGATGAGCAGTGTCTTTTCATCTGCCCACGCTGCCTCAACACCGAACTTTTGCAAAGCGCTTAAAGTCAGGTTAATATAGGGGCGGCTCTCAATCGGCGGCAAAATAGAGATTTTGCTGTCTCCCTCTAAAAGCGGGAGCGCAAAGAGTAAACCGCTGATAAATTGAGAAGAGATATTTCCCTTCACTTTATATTCCCCGGCGCGCAGTTTGCCGCTTAAATAGAGCGAATCGGCATCCTGCTTAAAAGTTATGCCCTGCTCGGCGCATATCTTTTCATACACCCCCAGCGGGCGCTTAAAGAGCCCTTCTTCGCCCTGTAAGAGCGCTTCGCCTTCGCCCACCAAACACAGCGGCACAAAAAAGCGCTGGGTGCTGCCGCTCTCGCGGCAGGCAAGCGGCTGCGCGGGAGAGGTTGTAATCGGGTTGGCGCCGCGAATGTGCACATCGTTCCCGACCCACTCGACCTGTGCGCCGATGGCTTTGAGGCAGTCCATCGTGGCAAGCACATCTTCGGAAGCATCAATGCCCGAAATAATGCTGGTGCCCTCGCTTAAACCGCCGCAAATCAAATAGCGGTGCGCCATGCTCTTAGAGGGCGGCGCCGCCATGGTGCCTTTTGCTTTGCTTTGGGCAATCTTAATTCTCACTCAAATAGTCCTTTCTAATCGCTTCTGCCACTGCCGCGGCATCGGCTGTTACTTGTATCTCTGTATCGGCGCATTGCTCATAAATCGCGTGGCGCTCGCGGTAGCGCTGCTGCAATGCTTCCCTGTTCAGTGCCAAAGGTCTGTCGACAGTCGGCACAATGTCTTCAATCTTGCGGTTGATATAATAGATTTTTGCGTTGCGCTTAAGTGCGCGCACGTTGGCAGGGTCAAGCACCGCACCGCCGCCAAGGGCAATCACCGCTCCTGTCGGCTGCTTGGCAATGGCTTGCACCGTTTCGCTCTCTAAGCGCCGAAATGCCCCTTCACCGCTATCGGCAAAAATGTCGCTAATCGGTTTGCCTGCCTGCTTTTCAATGAGCACATCGGTATCGATATAGTCGCGCCCGAGTGCTTCTGCCAAAAGTTTCCCCACAGTCGTCTTACCGCTGCCGGGCATGCCTGCCAGCGCAATGTTTTGCATTTTACAAAGAATATGTTGATACTCTGTTTCAAAAGTCTCAGGCGCATAGGCAGCACCTATAAATAGTTCACTCGCATATACCGCCTGCGCCACGAGCATATATAAGCCGCCGGCGGCGATAAGACCGCGCTGTTTTGCTTCTAAAACCAAGTCGGTGCGCAGCGGGCTATACACCGCATCAAACACAGCTTCCAAGCCTTCCAACTGCCCGATATCCGCCGCGGCGCCTTCCACCTGCGGGTACATCCCCACCGGTGTGGTGTTGATAATCACCTGCGCCGTGTTGTAGCGGCTGTAAAGCTCCTCATAGGTGATGCAGCCCGGTGTTGCGCGCCGACTGACGCGCACAACCCGCTCAGCACCCATATCGGTTGCTACCTGCCGCGCGGTCAGTGAAGTACCGCCGGAGCCTAATATCACCACGGTTTTGCCCTGCAAGGAAACACTGTGTTTCTCAATAAGCGCTTTCAAGCCGAGGTAGTCCGTGTTATAGCCTTTGAGTTTGCCGCCGGTATTGACAATGGTATTGACCGCGCCGATGGCTTTGGCGGCATCGTCAATCTCATCTAAATGCGCCATAACCGCCTGTTTATAGGGAATGGTGACATTGATTGCCGCAAAGTCGCGCTGCCGCAAAAACTGTGCCAACGCTGCGCGCGGCAGTTCTTTGAGTTCATAGCGGTAGTCTGCCAAACTCTCGTGAATGATTTTAGAAAAACTGTGACCCAGCTTTTCACCGATTAAACCGTATTGCATAGATTTCCTCTATTATCTGCGAAATTATTTTGCCAAAAAGTCTGTACCGAAGCGCAGCGCGAGCATATCGCACAGCACCAGTGCCGTCATGGAATCTGCCACGACTCTTGCGCGGTGAATAATTGCCGGGTCGTGCCTGCCCTTAATTTTAATGGTCGCGTTTTCACCGGTCGCTAAATTGATGGTTTTTTGGTCTTTAAAAATCGAAGGTGTGGGTTTAACAGCGGTTTTAAAGACGATCGGCATTCCGTTGGAAATACCGCCGTTAATGCCGCCGTTATGGTTGGTGGTGGTAACCGCTTTGCCCTCTTCCATACGCCACTCGTCATTGACCTTGGAGCCTAAGTATTTGGCGATATCAAAGCCCATACCGAACTCCACACCCTTCACAGCGGGAATGGAAAACATGGCGTGCGCCAAGGCGCTCTCGAGCGAGTCAAAAAACGGTTCGCCCACACCGGCAGGCATACCGATTACCGCAGTTTCCAAAATACCGCCCACACTGTCGCCGACTTCGGCTGCTTTGCCGATTACCTGGCGAATTTGCTGCGCGACAGAACTGTTGAGCACCGGAAATTCGGCTTGCTTTAAAAAGGCAATTTCTCTTGCATAGTCCGAAAACGCATTATCGCGCAAAGTCGCGCACTCAAAAATATGGGTGCCGATAAAAATGCCTTTTCTTTCCAGCGCCTGCATCGCGACAGCTCCTGCCGCTACAAGCGGCGCGGTCAGCCTGCCGGAGAAATGCCCGCCGCCGCGGTAATCTTCAAACCCGTGGTACTTGCAGTGGGCGCTGTAATCGGCATGGGAAGGTCTGGGGAAATAGCGCAAATCGCTATAATCGTTGGACTTTTTGTCGTTATTCTCAATTAAAAATGTAATAGGTGTACCGGTGGTTTTGCCGTTAAAGACACCGGAGAGGATTTTGACTTCATCCTTTTCGCGGCGCTTGGTCGAAAGCTCGGCAAGCCCTTTGCGCTTTTGCATTTGCGCGGCAATAAAGCCTTCATCCACCGGGATGCCGGGCGCAAGCCCATCGAGCACGGCACCGATTGCCGCGCCGTGGCTTTCCCCGAAAAGGGTGATGCTCACACTGTTACCGAAACTGTTTTTCATCTTTCTATCCTCACACAAGTTTGGAAAGCGCTTCCAAACTCACTTTCTGTATCTCGAAACTGCCGATGGTATCGACTCTGACAATATTGATCTTATCCCCCGCGCGCTTTTTATCGTGGGCAATCGCACCAAGAACCGCCTGCGGGTCTGCGCTATAGGTTGTCGGTAAGCCGTAGCGCTCCAAAACGGGCACCAGGCGCGCCCTGACTGCTTCGGAGCACATCGGCAGCATACCGAGCGCCACGCACTCACCGTGGTAAAGACCGCCCTGCGCTTCAATCCCGTGCCCGATGGTGTGCCCGAAATTGAGCACGCGGCGCAGCCCCGCTTCCTTTTCATCCTGCTCGACAACCTTGGCTTTAATGGCAATACTCGCCGCAATGATGCTATCAATATCTTCATAAGGCGCGCTGTTTTCTATCTTTTCAAATAAAGAGCTGTCAAAGCACAGCGCCATTTTAATCGCTTCCGCCATGCCCGAGGCTGTCTGCCGCGGTTCGAGCGTTGCGAGTACCTCGCTGTCTATGACCACTTTTTTAGGTTGGTAGAAGGCACCGACCACATTTTTAATGCCGCCGAAATTGACTGCCGTTTTGCCGCCCACAGAAGAATCGACCTGCGAAAGCAAAGTGGTGGGAATGTTGTAAAAATCAACCCCGCGCATATAAGAAGCCGCCGCAAAGCCTGCCAAATCGCCGACTACCCCGCCGCCGACTGCCACCACGGCATCGCTGCGGGTAAATTCGTTTTCGAGCATTTTCTCAAGCAGGGTTTCCCACTCCCGGATACTCTTGCTACCTTCACCTTGCGGGACCGTGACCACGAAGGCACTCTTGCTCGCATCGGCAACCGCCCGGGCATACTGCGCCGGTACGCCGCTATCGGTGACGACCAAGACTTTGCGCTGCAAGTTCAGGTAATCGCCGATGTGCGCGAGCGCCCCGCGCTCGATAATGATATCATAACTGTTTTTATCTAAATTGACTTTCATTTTTTCCTTTCGGGGTAAAAGGAGCCGAACCTAAACAGCCTCTTTTCACCCTTTTTGGCTCATTTATTTGATTTTCTATTTATAAGAGGTGCTTCGCAGTTTTGGTTAGCCTATTTTGCGCTTAGATAAGGCAAAACGCTGAAGGAATGCCGGCGCATTGCGAAGCGTTTTAACGCAATATTAGTGAAAAAGAGGCAACCAAAACCTGTTGGGGTTTGACACCTTTTACCCCCTATTCACTTAATTCTTTGACATCTTTATACGACCCGATAAGTTTTATTGTGTCGCAATGCTGCTCCAGTTCTTTGAGCATAGCCTGCCCTTTTTCGGAATAAATGTCGCCGACTGCTTCCACAAAGAAGTAGTACTGCCATGCACCCTCCAGCGGGTGCGAGCGCAATACCGACATATTAAAACCGCTATCACTAATCACGTTAATCGCCTTAGCGAGCGAACCGGTTTCATCTGCCACGGTGAACATCAAAATAAAGTGGTTTTCCTTGTGGTTCTTTCGCACATTTTGGTTGCGGGAAATTACCGCAAAGCGCGTTGTGTTGCGATTAGATGCATTGATATCGTGGTCTAAAAGTTCCAAACCGTAGAGCGAGGCGGTCACTTTAGAAGCAATCGCCGCCATCGATTTGTCGCCGGCTTCGGCAACCGCTTTCGCCGCCATCGCCGTGTTTTCAAAACTATCACTTTGGAAGTGATGCTCTTTGATGTAGCGGTGGCACTGCGCAAGCGCCTGCGGGTGAGAAATGACTTTTTTAATATCGCCGATTTGCGCGCCGGGCAGACCGATGAGGTTGTGCACCACACCCAAATCGTACACGCCGTTGACATAGAGCGCACCGCCAAAGAGAATATCCATCACCTGCCCGACATCGCCGGCGTAGGAGTTCTCAATGGGAAGCACCGCGCAATCGCACTCGCCGCTCTCGCATGCTTCGTAAGCCGAGTGAAAATCACCGAAGGGTATCAACTCCGCATCCGGGAAAATGCGCCTGGCGGCAATCTGTGCAAAGGCACCTTCTACCCCGCAGTATGCCACGCGCAAGCCCTGCAATAAGCGGTGCTGGTAGCGCTTGGAGATTTCCACATTACTTTGAATGAAGTTGACATAGAAATCGCGAATGGCATCATCCTCAATATAGGCGCTGTTTTTTGCAATAATCGCCTTTTCGCGCGAAGAGTCCGTAATCGGCAGACCATGCGCGCGCTTGTAGGCGCAAACGCTCTCTACCGCATGCATGCGCGCTTCAAAAAGGCGCGCCATTTCGCGGTCAATCTCATTGATTTGTTCTCTTATCTGCTCTAAAGTTTCCATAACCACCTCAAAAATAAAAGGTTTTCTCTAAAAAATATCGTACAGCACAAAAAGTTAGCACTGTTAACCTTATACCTATTATACACGATTTTTCTCTGCTGTCAATATAATTATTAAAAACAATATAGAAGCGCAGGCGCCTGCCCTTCTATATTGTTTTCGTTTTCAGTGTTCAGCGTTCAGTGTTCAGTTGCAGATATCTAAAATCAGGAGAATGAAGTATAAGAACACCGCATGATTTGTAATTTATCACACACAACGCATGAAAGTCTGAAGAAGGGATTGATAAAACATGATGTCGGTGCAGAGCACCTGATGATGTATCGGCTAAAGCCGAAGAGATGTAGTAGCAATTCTTGCTACAGTGATGTGATGTTTGCCAATAAACACGCCCGAAGGGGCACATCATTAGCGACAGCGGTATCATTTGCAAAGCAAGCATCATTTGCGCAGCAAACATCATTGCGTGAAAGGGACTTTCACGCTAACCGTCCCCATACTCATACTTTGTTATAAAAAAAGAGGGTAAGGAACCGTCCCCTACCCTACTTTTTAATCGAGAGCGGGTGCCATGCCCGCTGCTGAAGACTGAAAACTGAAAACTGAACACTGAAAACAAAAAACGGAACGGAAAGGGGGTCCCTTTCCGTTCCTGTTTTTTATTGTAAGCTTATTCAGAAAAACTTATGCTTTTGCCAGAGCAATGACTGCATCCACATCTACATCAACGCCGCCGCATTTAGCTGCTGCGATTTGATACTCGGTGTAGCCTTCGGTAGAAACAGACATCTTTCTTGCCAATCTGATGTCGGCAATAGAGATTTGACCGTCGCCATTGATATCGCCGTAAATCACGATATACTTTTCAACTCTGATTTCGCCTGCCTGTACCAATTCCACTTTGAAGCCGGTACCGATGCTGGCTTTTTCGTTGGTTACTACCACACCGTTGATATCGGTGAAGACGAGAGAAGCTGTGCCTGCGCCACCGTCGTTCGCCTCTAAGGTAGTGGTGTCGGAACTGGTGTTGGCATCAATTCTCAAACTACCGTCTGCCAGCGTTTCAAGAGCGCCGTCAATCTGCAAGGTGGAAGCTTCAAGAAGTGCATACGCTTCATCTAATGCTGCTTTAGCGGCATCCACATCTGCCTGGGTTGCTTCATCGGTATTGAAGTCAATCTTCTGGCTGATGGGAGCAAATGCTGCCAAGAATGCATTGTAGGAATCCACCGTGTATTGGTTATTGTCGTTGTTGACCGCTGCGCACTTTGCAAATGCTTCATCGTAAGCAGTGGTGGAAACGAGTTTATCAATGTTTGCAAGAATGGCTGCTGCGTAAGCATCAACTTTGTCTTGCTCGTTGATCTTCAAAGAGTAGTCAACAGCGTTGACACTTGCGAACAAGCGGTTGTAGGAAACCTCGGTGTAGTTATCTCTGAGGTCTGCATACTGCATTGCCTGGTCGACTGCTGCATTGACTGCAGTGTAGTCGGCATCCAGATAATGTGCTTCGAACTGTGCTGTGTAAATAGCATCGCCGGTAACCTCAACAAATGCGGGATCCCAACCGATGAATTCATAGTAGTAAGTGTCATCATCCGGCTTCATCGGGGTGATGTCTTGCGGTGCTTCGGGCATATCGCCGTAAGCATAGCCGACTTCCTTGAGGGTTTCACCGTCATAGTTCAAGAAGTAAACGGTGTAGACATTCACAACCGGCGCAAACTGCGCGGTGTAGGTAGCATCGCCTGCTACAGCAACCACTTCCGGATCCCAACCGGTGAATCTGTAGGAATACTCTTGGTCAGCCGGTTTGGTCGGTGCATCGGGAAGTTCCACTTGATCGCCCCAGTGCAGGGTGTAGGTAGCGACTTCGCTGCCGTCGTAATTCACAAACTGAATGGTGTACTCTTTGTACACTGCTTCATACTGAGCGGTGTAAGTAATGCTGCCGGAAACAACATCCACTTCCGGATCCCAACCGATGAAGTTGTAGGTGTAGGTATCATCTGCGGGTCTGGTCGGATTTTCGGGAGCTACAACCGTGTCGCCCCAGTGGAGGGTGTAAGTAGCAACTTCGCTGCCGTCGTAGTTAACGAACTGGATGGTGTAATCTTTATAGATTTCGGAATACTGCGCTACATAAACTGCATCGCCTTCAACCGAAACCACTTCCGGAGACCAACCTAAGAATTCATAGGTATAGGTATCGTCTTCCGGTTTTGCCGGATTGTCGGGAAGTTCAACTGTATCGCCCCAGTGGAGGCTGTAGGAAGCCACTTCGCTGCCGTCGTAATTAACAAACTGGATGCTGTATTCTCTATAAACTGCTTCATACTGAGCGGTATAGGTAGCATCGCCTGCAACGGCAATTACTTCGGGATCCCAACCGGTGAAGTTATAAGTATAGGTATCATCCATCGGTTTGGTCGGGTCTGCGGGAAGCTCTACGGTGTCACCCCAGTGGAGTGTGTAGGTAGCGACTTCGCTGCCGTCGTAGTTCACAAACTGAATGGTGTAATCTTTGTAGACCGGAGTAAAGACTGCTGTCACGGTAAGATTACCGTTGCAAGTTTCGGGAAGTGCGGGATCCCAACCTGCGAATTCGTAGGTATAGGTGTCATCTTCCGCCTTAGTCGGAGCATCCGGTGCCACGATTGCATCACTATAATTGTAAGTCTGGGTGGTGTATTCGCTGCCGTCGTCATTCAAGTAAGTAATGGTATACTCAATTTTCTCGGAAGTGAATACGGGGATAATATCCACAGATTCGGTCACATTGGTGAAGTTGCCATCCCAATGATCGAAGGTGTAGGTGTAAGTATCGTCAGCAGGCTTGGTCGGGTTGGTAGCCGGCGCAGTTGCGCTGCCGCCGTAATCAACAGTCTGTGCATCAAAGACAGAACCGTCGTAATTCAAGAAGCGAACAGTAATGCTGTTGCGCACAAGTGCATCGATTGCCGCGCGCACCAAAGCGGTTTGCTCATCAACCTGTGCTTGGGTAGCATTGTCATCATCGAGAACATCCTGTGCGACTGCAATCGCATTTACCAAATTCTGCACGGATTCGGGAGTATAATCGGTCTTTGCCGCTTCAATTCTACCTTCGTTCACAGTATTGGAAAGAGCCAATTTGTTAGCTCTTAAAACCAAAGCATCTAAAGCAGCGCCTAAAGCAGTTGCTGCATCGTCTACTTCATCCTGTGTGGCGAATGCATTGTCATACACTGCCTGTGCAAGCGGCACTTGAGTGGTTAATGCTGCCCAGGAATTCGGCGTGTAGTCCGCTTCAATCTTAATTGCAGCGTCTGCCAGCTTTTGGGCTAAAACGGTTTTGTCGACAGCTGCATAAATGTTGAAGCTGCAGCCCTCGGCGACAATGTTTTTGGTTTGCACACTGCTGCCGGACTTGATAGAAACATAGTTCTTGGTGCCTGCGTTGGCAGTAATGCCGGTTTCACCGATGAAACCTGCATTTGCAATAAAGCTAATGCTTGCTACAACAGCTTCCGTGCCGGAAACAGTAGAGCCGGCTTTAATGGAACCGCCGATTAAGACGTAAGTGCCTTTATCGGAACTGGTGCCTCTCCACTCTTGGGCAAAGGTAATGCCGCCGTAGGTCAAGCCGTCGTCATCAAAACTATAGCCGAGCATCCAAGCAACTAACTCTTCGCTGTTCGGGTTTTCAATGGTCACATCAACTGTGAGGGTGTCGCCGCCTACGATGGGGGTTGTGCCGTCGTAAGGCTCGCCATTGACTTTAGCAAGTGTGAAGGAAGCGCTCGGGTCCGCCGCATTGACGCTGAACGGAACCACGGAGATGAGCAGCACGACTGCTAAAACCAGTGCCAGTGTTTTTCTGAGTCTTTTCAAAATAAACTCCTCCTTTTTCTGAATAAAGCATATGTGTAAATTTGCATACCAAGCTGCAAAAAGGCGCAGTTGTGGCTATGCTAATATTCTACAATTTATATAATACTATATATTTAAATGAAAATCAATGAAAAAGAATATATTTTGTCTTGTAAAATTGCACAATATTGTATTAAAAAATTCTAAAAAACTCACAATGAAAAAACAGGATTTGGCGCTGCCAAATCCTGTTTTTTCAGTTTACAGTGTTCAGTATCCGCCTTTGAGGCGCAATTCTATTTTTCAATCAGTTTTACTTCCACATCTTTCGTGTCGTATTTCTCGGTTTTTTCATTTTTATGGGCAATGGTCAGGGTGATGCTGTCGCCCGGTGATTTGCCGTTAATAAGCTCAATAATCGTGTATTTATCGGTGATTTTTTCACCGTTGACGGCAATGATAAAGTCCCCTTCCACCGCCTTGCCTTTTAAATCGCTCTTTTCATCAATCGAATTGATAATGAGCTGTTTATAGTTTTCATCAAAATACGAAGCTGCCACATAGTATTCAATGCCGAGCCTTGCACCGCGGGTTTTTAAGCCCTCGGCAATGATTTTATTGGCTCTTTCCACCACGGTATTGCTGGGCACGGCAAAGTTCATGCCCTCGTAATCATCCATAGCGATTTTCGAGTAATTGATGCCGACTACCTGCCCGTATTGATTATAAAGCGCGCCGCCGGAAGAACCGGGGTTAATCGCGGCATCATGCTGAATGCACTTAATATTTTGAGAAGAGAAGGAAAGCATTCTGTCGGTCGCCGAAACCACGCCTTGGGTCACGGAGCCGAAGAACTCCGAACCGCCCGGATTTCCTATTGCTACAACGGTTTCTCCCGCTTTTAATGTGGAAGAATCGGCAAAGCGCACGGCATCAAAACCGACTTTTTCAACCGAAAGCACACCGATATCCCGGCTGGAATCGTAACCGACCACAGCCGCCAAATATTCTTTGCCTGCCGCATCGACAATTTTGTAAACATAGTTTTCATCTTCATCGACCACATGGGCGCAGGTAATAATATAGGTTTTGGTGTTTTTGGAATTGGTGCCGGCTACCACACCGGAGGCTTCCCCTTCCAAAATACCGGAAGTTGAATAGACACTGATGCCCAGCACGCTATTGCGGCTGCTTTCGGCAATTTGGCTGGTGCTCATTTCCTTGCCGGTTTCACTGTCTAATTTGATTTTTAAATCATTGTTGCCGCTGTCCACACCGGGCTTGAGCGCATTGTCATTGAGTGAATCATACTGCTCAATTTCTGCGGAAGGATTTTGCCCGCCTGCGCTGTCATCGGAGCGCGCGGCAGTCAGCGCGCTGTGCACCAACACCCCAAAGCCGAACGCCACCGCCGCCGCCAAAACACAAATAAATACAATAATGCCGGCTGGCAGTTTTTTCTTGGGCTTTTTTTGCGCGTAAACAGGGGGATATTGCGGGTATTGCCCGCCGGGATACGGGTAAGCACCCGGCGCGTAGCCGTAGCCTTGGGGCGGTGTTGCCGCCTGCCCCGGGCGCGCAGCGGGATTTCCCTGTGTATAGTTTTGCCCCGCGGCGGGAGCGGTATATGCCGCAGGCGCAACCGGCTGCCCTGCTGCTTGCGCAGCAGGCGGAGCGCCTTGCGGGATTGGTTGGTTAAATTGATTTTGTTCCATTTTATCTCCGTTTTACTGTGCCGGCACCCAGAACAGGAATTCGCAGTTTTCGCCTTCCTTGCTTCTTGCCGTTATCTGGCCGCCGTGCATATTAACTATTGTTTTGGTAATATATAAGCCTAATCCGAAGCCCTGTGAATTGCGGCTGCCGGAACGGTCTACTTTATAAAAGCGCTCGAAGATTTTCGCCATATCCTCTTTCGAAATACCTTTGCACTCGTTGACAATGCGAAAACCCACTTTCCCGCCGTTTTCGGCAAGTGAAACAAAGATTCTGCCTCCCGGGTCGGTGAACTTTACCGCATTATCGACCAGGTTATAAAACACTTGGTACATCATATCTCTGTCAACATTGGCGATGACATCCTCAATTTGGTCAAGCCCCATCACTTCAATATGTTTATTTTCAATCGCCTGCTCGAAGGAAATCATCACACCCACTAACATTTGCGTGAGGTTAACGGTTTTCTTTTCGAGCTTTCTTTCCCCTGCTTCAATTTTGGAGAGGTTAAGCATTGCCACCACAAGGCGCGACAGGCGCTTGACTTCTTCGGAAACGATTGCCAGGTAATGGTCTTGTTTGTCTCTGTCAATCGTACCGTCCATAATCGCATCAATATAGCCGCCGATGGTGGTCATGGGTGTTTTTAATTCGTGGGAAATATTGGCAACAAAGTTGCGCCGCGAAGTTTCCAGCGCCGCCAAATCCCGCGCCATACTGTTAAAAGCATGCCCCAAGTAGGCAAATTCATCTTCCCCATCAATTTCCACGCGGAAGGAATAATCGCCCGCACCGATTCTTTCGGTTGCTTTTTTGAGCTGCGAAATCGGCTTATACACGCGGTAAACAAGGTAATAGGCAACCACCACACTGATAACCAATGAACCCAGCGCAGAAAACAAGAACATCCGCAGCACATCTTCCATCACCGGAAAAAAGGTACTCACTTCTTTAATCGCAACGACTTCACCAATCGGCTCGCCGGCGCTTTTGACCAAAGAATACATCAGCAGCACTTTGCTCCCGTAGCGGCTGAGCGACACCGCTTTATCTGCTGCGCGCGGTTCCACGTAGAGAGCATTGTTTTCCTGCTCTTTGAGTGTTTCGGAATCAATTTTGCAGCCGGCATTGCTTTGCAGAATATTTTCATCTTCATCGGCAATAACAATATCGCAGCCGTTGACACTGGCGTATGCCTCCAAACTCGCAACAAGCGTTTGTGTTTTCACGCGGCCGGAAAGTGGCGGCACTTGTGCCGAATCCGTTTGGAGCATCTGCGCCAGATTATCGGTCGCGGTTTCAAGGCTCTCATAGGTTTTATCTTGCCAATAACCGTATAAAAACGCGGAAAAAACCAAGCCTAAAACCAATAACCCCGCAATCACGGTTGCCGCAATAGCGATGTAATACTTGGTAAATAGGCTCATGCGCTTTTTATGCTTTTTTCGCGCCGGTTGTTTTTCCATTCTTATTTGGTCTCGAATTTATAACCCACACTCCAAATGGTGCGCAGTTCCCACTGGTCGGAAACGCCTTCCAATTTCTCTCTCAAGCGCTTAATATGCACATCCACGGTTCTGGAGTTGCCGTAGTAATCAAAGCCCCACACTTCATCGAGCAATTGGTCTCTGGTAAAGACACGGTTGGGGTTAGATGCCAAGTGATAAATCAACTCCAGCTCTTTGGGCGGGGTGTCAACGGCTTTGCCGTCAACAATCATCTCATAGTTGGTGATGTTGATTTTGAGCTTGTCATATTCCACAACACCGTCTTTTTTCTCCGGCTCCTTGACCGCTGCACTGCGGCGCAGCACAGCCTTTACTCTGGCAACCACTTCTTTGGAGTCGAAGGGTTTGACGATATAATCATCCGCACCAAGCTCTAAGCCCAGCACCTTATCGAAGGTTTCGCTCTTTGCCGAAAGCATAATAATCGGCATATCGGAAAACTTGCGAATTTCGCGCAGTACCTGCCAACCGTCAAGCTCCGGCATCATAATATCGAGTAACATTAAATCGGGGTTTTCGGCTTTTGCCATCACAATCGCATCTGCGCCGTTGTTGGCAATCGCGGTTTGAAAACCCTCTTTTTCAAAATAGAGCCTTAAGAGTTCGGAGATATTTGTATCATCATCGACTATCATAATCTTTTGTTCTGCCATGGTAACCATCCTTTCCCCTCTCGGTGGCGGGTGCCCCGCACAGAGATACTGATTTACAGAGTTATCCATTATAAATGTAATACTATTTTAACATATATTTTATAATAAGACAACTTAGAATTTGCAAATGCGTTCCAAATTGTCTTATTTCGTTTTTCGTGTTGCATTTTTCGTGTTCAGCGTAAAAATTCCCGCTTGCACAAGCAAGCGGGAATAGTTTAAAAATATAACTTAACTTTCTAATGCCATTTGTAACAAGACAGCATCGGACAGGTCGACCGTCTTATCGCCGTTGAGATCGGCAGCTTCCAAGTACACACCGCTGAGGTTGTTGTCTTCAAAAGCAAAGGTGAAGATGCTCTCAAAGTCCTGCGCGGTGCGCAAGCCGTTACCATCCACATCACCCATCACTACAAAGGTGTGGGTTTCGTAAACTTCCCCATCCGTACCCATCAGTTTGACCGTAAAACCGGTGCCGAGTGCATCATTTAAAGCAGCTTCCCTATCGGTCGCGCTGTAAACTTTGAGAATAGCATAATCGCTGTCATTGATAATATCCAAATGTGCAAGCGCATCTTCTACCGTGTTGCCGATTGTTTCGCCGTAAATGGTGGTATCGGTGCCTGCTTCAAACTGAACGGAAGGCGTATTGGGTGTAAGTTTCGGGCGCAATACCAGATTGTCGATTGCCGCCTGCAATTCCTGCACGGTTTCCGCTATCACATCGTTGGTCACCGCATCGGGGTCACCGTAAAGTTGCGGGTCAGAGAGTTTGGTAAGTTTGGCATCGGCAAATTCTTTGATGTCCAAAAACGGCGCTGCGGAATTGCCGGTATACAGCGCTACATCAATTGCATCTGCCTGTGCGCAAATGGCTTCGAGTGCGCTGCTGTCCACAATCCACTCAAGGTGGTTGACTTTGGCGAGCAAATTATCGCGGCAAGCGTTGTAATCCGCTTGAGAAGCCAAGAACCAAATATTATTAATCATCGAGTAAGCAGGCACATTGAGCTCCCCGACCGCGCTGTTCACCGGGTAGGATTCCTGCGTTTCGGCGCAAGCGTATTTCCCTTCTGCGAAGTCGCCGTAAAGCGCATCCTGCAGCTGCTCCCAGCTTTCGGCGGTAAAGTCCTCAGCCTGCAACTGATAGCTGCCGGAAGTGTTATCTAAAATATCGTTGTAGACAACGCGCAAACCGGTGGATTCTCTATGTTGGTCTTTTAAGGATTTGTACCAACCGTATTGGTCGATATCCGCATGGCGTACATTGCCTTCATTGAGCAGACCCATGGTCGTGCTGTCAACCGTACGCAGATTGCTGATCGCCTGCCACAGCGCCGCGCATACTCTGTCCGCCTGCGCCTTGGTGTAGCCCGGGGTGTTGGTCACTTCGACCGCCTCATTGTAGGCAGTTTCCAAAGCAGCATATCTTTCTTGCGCATAAGAAGATGCAAAGAGAGCCGTTTTGTCCCAGCCGTAGCCGAAATCGTCATCAAAACTGTTTTCTATAATATTATCCGCCCACTGCATGCCTTCTGTGAGCCACTCTACATCCGGCGTTAAGCGAATGAGTGCCGCCTCGGCAGCATTGAGATTGCGCGTTGCCTCATCAATATCGTCTTGGAAAAGGTCTCTGTTATTGAGCACGCGGGTTGCTTCTGCTGCAGCGGCGACATAATTGTTCCAAGAAGTGGCATCGTAAATATCGTTGTCATCTTCATCCTTATAGGGTTTTGTCGCTTGTGTGTTAATCGCCGCTTCGAGAGCGGAAGTATCTACATACCAATAATACTGATTGATGTATACCACATAATTATCACTTGCCTGTGCATTGATAAAGGCAGAGTTTACCGCAGTCGAGCGGTTATAAGTATACTCGGGGTAAGTGCCGTTGGTGAGCACTTCAATCGGGTGTGAGGTTTGATTGGTGACCTGCATTTCATAGCTTCTTGTAATCTCTACCGGGTTTTGGTTATTGGTGCCCGTATAGAAATTTTGTGTGGTGATGACGACCGCATAGCGCACTAAACTGTTGTAAGCATTATCGAGTTCGGTCTTGGCATCTGCCACCTGCTCTGCCGTAACTTCATTGGTGCCCAGAACCGTATACGCTTGCTTGAGCGCTGTTTCAAATTCATTCCAGCCG
Organism: Clostridia bacterium; assembly: GCA_017432485.1. Taxonomy (GTDB): domain Bacteria; phylum Bacillota; class Clostridia; order Oscillospirales; family Acutalibacteraceae; genus RUG714. The sequence goes on along the minus strand of JAFRJB010000035.1, from coordinate 1,490 downwards.
CTCTTATAAGAGCCTTGGTTTAAACCGTAACCGGCAATCTCGGTTAAGCGATTGCGCAGGGCGCTTTTGTCATTATTATACACCTTAATGGTCCACGACGGGGTAAGATCTGCTGTTTCATCGGCACCCCAACCGCTTCCGAACACGCCGCCGGTCTGCCCGTAGCCTTTGAGTTCAATCACAAAGGTGGATTCCGCCTCATCCGGCACAACGCCGAAGAAGGCAATCTGTGTTGTTTCGTTACTGCCCGCCTGCACAAAGAAGCCTTCCGGATGTTCGGAATCATTATTATACTGACTTTCAAATTCCTGCACAGTACCGGATGTGCCGTATAAATCACTCATCACCTGCATAGAACCGGTGGTGCTTGTTTGGGTCATATGAATATAATCAAAGCAGGCGTGGTCACGGCAAGTAAAAATATCATACCAAGCACTGTCATCAATATTGGAAAAATCCAAACTCATATTCAGCGCTTCCCAGGTACCGTAGGTCGATTTATCCACATACAGTTCAATTTGGTTGTCTGCCATGCGCTTGTCATCTTGATGGCTGTCGTGATAAGTCAAAGAATGGGTAGAAACAGGATACAATTCATGCGTTGTTTTGACCCCATACATATGCCTGGTGCTGGGCGGCACATATCCCTCGGAAAACGCCGTGGTATAAAGCGGCTTGGAGGTGCAGTAAATATAGGCGTCGCAGGTTTCTGCTGTCGCAGTCGGGTTGCCTTTAACATAGTAAGAAATGGTGATTTTGAGCACCTGCTCATCATTGGTAGTGCCGCTGATACCGAAATTGGTAATGCCGCCGGCAGCAAGCTCGGCGCCATTGGTCCAGCCGGTGTAGCGAATACTCGTGCCGTTATTTTCTATACTATTTAATATAATATCCGACTCACCGAGATTATAAATGGTGAGTTTGAGCGCACTGTCTTGAATGGTATTGTTACTGTCAAGTGTTACCCAATCATTGTCGGCATTGGTGAATTTAACAGAAACATCCTGCGCCAGTGCCTGGGCAGAGGCAAACAGCCCTACCGCGCATAAGGAAGTCGTGATAATAGCAAGCACTAAAACAGTCGCTAATGCGAATTTCAAATATTTTTTCATAAGAGCCCTCCTTCTTTAATAGGATATTCCAAACCGAAAAACCTGTAAAGGAGACCGGTTGTCACCGCACTTTAACATCATACACACTCGTTTAGAGGTCATTTTCGGGGTTTATTCGTTGTTACATTTTTATAATAGTTATAAATACTTATTATCTTCCCAATTAAATTATAACAAATTAGTGAGTACAATTCAATACAATTTTTTAACTTCGTTAAAAAATAAGGGAAATTACCGCGACAAATAAGGATTTGTCGAGCCCCTTGCGGGCTCGCAAATCCTTATTGAAGTAAGAAGTAATAGTGAAGAGGTAAGAAGTGAGGGCGAGACACTCGCACTCGTTCCGCTTCGCTCAATTCCTTTTGGTGCGGCGTTTGC
>JAFRJB010000034.1 GCA_017432485.1 Clostridia bacterium | reverse complement strand
AGCAAAAACTGCAAAGCACTCAAAATCAGCCTATTTTTTGTTAGAATAAAGTTAAAAACTGCTGTTTTGGCTGACGCCAGACAGCAGTTTTTACTGCAATTATAGCGAAAAAGAGGCGATTTTGAGCTATTCCTCTTTATTGCGGGTGTCCCTTTGCGCTTATGCTTTTTTCTATTTGCAGTCGCAAATTGATTTTCTCGTTTGCAAAATCGAAGAAGGTGTTACCGAGAATGTATCGAGTCCCCACTTGATGAGCTTGGGAATGAGGTCTGTATTTGCCGCCGCTTCGCCGCACATACCGACTTCAATGCCGGCAGCCTTGGCGTTTTTAATTGTCATTTCAATTGCGCGCAATACCGCAGGCTGGAAGGTGTCATAAAGGCGGCTTAGCTTGGCGTTGCCTCTGTCGACTGCCATGGTGTAAGCAGTTAAATCGTTGGTACCAATCGAGAAGAATGCCGCTTCTTTGGCAAGCAAATCGGAAATAAGCGCTGCCGCCGGGGTTTCAATCATTACACCGATGTCTGCCCGCTGAAAATTAAGCCCTTCGTTTTCGAGCTCGCAGGCACATTCCTCAATAAGCGCTTTTGCCTGCTGCACTTCCTCGGGGCAGGTCACGAGCGGCAGCATGATTTTGATATCACCGCAGACCGCCGCGCGCAGCACTGCCCTGATTTGGGTTTTAAAGAGCGCCTTGTTATCTAAGCAGAAGCGGATACCTCTGTGCCCCAAGAAGGGATTTTTTTCTTTTTCAATTTGCAGGTAGGGAATTACCTTGTCGCCGCCGCTATCGAGAGTGCGGATAATCACTTCTTTTTCATCCATCGCTTTGGCGAGCGCGGCATACGCCTCAAACTGCTCCTGCTCGGTCGGTGCGCGGTCACGGTTCATAAAAAGAAATTCCGTGCGGAACAGCCCGATGCCTTCACCGCCGTTTCGGAGTACGTTTTGCGCATCTTCGGCTTTGCCGATATTGCCGTAAACTTTCTTTGCCAGCCCGGATTTGGTCACTGTAGGCTTGTTGAAGTAAATATTTAAGCTCTCTTTTTCTTGGAGATACGCCCGCTGTTTTTCGCTGTATTCTCTGATTTGGTCGGCAGTCGGTGCGGTAATCACTTCACCTTTAAAGCCGTCTGCAATTAAGAGCGCGCCGTCATCTATCATGCCGGTCGCGTTCGGCACCGAAAGCGCCGCGGGAATACCTATGGTTCTTGCAAGAATCGCGCTGTGGCAGCTCACACCGCCGACTTGCGTGACAATCGCCGCCACATTTTCTTTCTTAATTTGGCTGACCATTGAGGGCATAAAATCCTTGGCAATCAAAATAGAGCCCTTGGGTGCGGCGGCAATATCCGCCCGCTTCACGCCACGTAAAATGCGCAGCAAGCTGTCTTTGATGTCTTTAACATCGGAGGCTCTTTGCCGCATGATTTCATCTTCAAGAGCGGAAAATGTGTCGTAAAACATCGTCAAGACCGCGTCCGCCGCCGCTTCGGCAACCGCGCCCGCGTCAATCTTTTCCTCCATTTGTCGGCGCAGAAAGGGGTCGCCGAGCATCGTGATATGCCCTTCCAAAATTGCCGCCTGCTTAGTGCCGGCGCTCCGGCACAAGACCTCTGCGAGCTGCCGCGTTTCGCTTGTAAAGTCTTTCACCGCTTTGGCAAGCCTTGCCTTTTCGCTTGCGGCACCCGTATATTTAACTGCCGCATAATCAAGTTTCCTGTCTTCAATGATAATCGCCCTGCCGATGCCGAAGCCCGGGGAAGCACCGATGCCTTTGAGTATCATATTTCCTCTCCAAATCCGCTTTCCATTATCTCACTTGCTTTGTCGAGCGCTGCCTGCTCATCGGTGCCGGCGCAAATTACAGTGACCCGGGCGCCGCACTGTATGCAGGCAGCCATCAAGCCCATCATGCTTTTGGCGTTGATTGCTTTCTCGCCGCATTGAATGGTCACATCGGCAGAAAATTTGCTCATTTCGCTTACCAAAACCTGTGCCGGGCGCATGTGTAAGCCCGTTTTATTTTTGATGATAAAGTCTTTCGCTACCATAGTGATAAAAGCATACCGCAGAGCGCTTGCCGAAGTTTGTCGCTGTATGTTTGCGTTCTTTGCCGCAAATACTAACAGTGCAACCCATTTGTGCAAACCGGCACACTTCTTCTTCGGAAAGGAGCTTTGATACATGGCTTTGACTCCTCTAAAAGCAAAAGAGAGCGCCAAAACCGCCCTGTGCATTTTAGCAGGCAATGCGCTGCTGGCGTTTGCAGTCGCGGCGTTTATTATCCCCCACGCGCTGGTAATGGGCGGCACCACCGGTATCGCGCTCGTGCTTGCGCGTTTCCTGCCGATCAATACGGCGCTGATTGTGTTGCTGCTCAATACGGTGTTGCTCGTGCTCGGGCTTCTCATTCTCGGCAAAAAACTCTTTTTTACCTCGATTGCGAGCACCTTTTTGTACCCCGCCTTTCTCGCCCTCTTCCAGTCTTTCCCCGCTCTCGGGCAGTTAACCCAAAACCGCCTGCTTGCCGCCCTCTTCGGCGGCGGGCTGATGGGGCTTGCGATGGGGCTTGTGATGCGCGTAGGCTCCTCGACCGGCGGCACCGATATTTCCAATCTTATTTTTGCCAAGCTCACCCACCGCCGCGTCGCCGTCTTCGTCTCCTTAAGCGACTTAGTGATTGTCGCTGCGCAGGCGTTTGTGAGCGACAGCGAAAGCATTTTAATCGGCATTGTGGTGCTCGCGCTCGAAGCGCTGGTGCTTGACTATGTGACCGTGTTCGGGCAGGCGCAAATTCAACTCTTCGTTGTTTCCGAGCGCGCCGAAGCAATCAAAGAATATTTCTTAGGCGAACTGCAGGCGGGTGTGACCATGCAGCTGATCCAAACCGGCTTGCGGGGCAAAGCGCAAAAGGCAGTGTTGTGCATTATCCCCCCGCGCAAGCTCTACGCCGCCAATGAGATGATAAATCGCATCGACCCCGCCGCATTTATCACCATCACCAAAATCAAAGAAGTCCGCGGCAAAGGGTTCACGAGGGCGCGGTAAAGGCGTGAAAGCACCTTTACCGCAAAAAAAGGTAGGGGACGGTTCTTTACCTTGGTTTTTTCAGCCTTGACAAGAGCAACCGCTTCGCTTATAATAAACATACAATTTATATTTTTGGTTTGAGCACCTTCCGCAAAAGGCTATAAGCGGGAGGTTTTTATTTTAAGAAGGTTTGAGGAGGTTCTTATGTGGTCAATGATTTACCCGATTGCCATTATTGTGACATCGAATGTGCTCTATAATATCTGCACAAAATCCGCGCCCGCCAAGGTCAATCCGTTTGCGATGCTGACCATTACTTACCTGATTGCAGCGGCAGTTTCTTTTACCACCTTTTTTATCAGCGCCAAAGGCAAAAACATCTTCGCAGAGTTTGCCAAAACGAATTGGACTGCTTTTGTGCTCGGCATTGTCATTATCGGGCTGGAAGTCGGTTACCTGCTCGCTTACCGCAACGGCTGGCAGATGAATACCGTTTCCGTCACCGCCAATATCACGCTTGCGGTGGTGCTCATTGTCGTTGCCTTTCTCTTTTACAAAGAGACCATTACTATTAAGCAAATTGCAGGCATGGTGCTGTGTGCCGGCGGCTTGGTACTCATTAATATTTAATACGCGCAGCGTATCTCATCGCACGCAGTGCGATATCATACTTTGTATATCACCCGTTCTGTCAAGAACGGATAACATTGAAAAAAGCACGCAAAAGCGTGCTTTT
>JAFRJB010000033.1 GCA_017432485.1 Clostridia bacterium | reverse complement strand
GGATTGTCTTTAATGTAAATCGGAACAGTGACGGTTTCTCCCGCGGTTGCCGAAAGGTTACCGGCATCGTCTGCACCGTAAATATTGATTAAAGGAGATACTTCTTGAATAGAAACGGGGATATCCTCCGTTACCAATTCAACATCTTCCCAATTTTCATTAAAAGTATCTTTCGGGGAATAGCTTGCAGTGATCGCCGTTTCCACCGGGTCATCGGTTATGCGCTTAAAATCGATAGTAAAGGCTTCACCATCTCCAAACGCATTTTGCGCATCGTGCCAAACAACTACAAACTCGCCTTCTTTACTGCCGATATTGGTAGTAAGATCGCCGGAGCGGAAGTTGTCTCCTTTTGCTGCACTTACCGGTTTAATCACTGCAGCATCATAGTAAAACTTTAATTTGTAGCCCATGATACCGCCGTTATTGGCAAAATTCACTTTCACTTTAAAATTGCCGTCTTTATCAAAAGCAGCCGTACTGCCGCTAACGGTAATTTGCTTGGAAGCGACCGTTTCACTAACCGTGAATGTGAAATTACCGCCCAGAATGCTTTCCCCTTCATTGCCTTGAATGGCAATGCTGTTTTCGCCGGTTGCTGCGCTTGTGAGCGGTCTGAAAACAATCTGCCCGATTTGTGTGGCACCGGCAGGCAGTGCTGTCAGCTGCAACACATCGTTATCTACCTGTGCCTGCACACCCTCTGCCGCTGCAAATTCGACTATTTCAAATTTTGTATAATCATAATCAAATGCAAACTGCTCATCGGTAATGACATTTGCATTGGAAATGCGAATGTTGACCGCAAAGGCTTCACCAACATAAATCGGCGCATTTTGATCTGCTTCCAATTCTAATTGCGGCAAGGTAGGCAAAACAGAATTGGAATAGGTCAAAGCGATGTTGCGGCAGTCAAAAACAACATCATGAAATTGCTCGTCAAAAGTATCCTCTTGTGAGTAGGAAATGGCAATTTCATCACTTCCCGTTGCCGCATTCTTCACACGAAATGTGATATAAAACAGCACGCCGTCATCATAAACATTTTGTTTACCTGCCCAGTAAACATTCATTTGCCCGGGTACGGCATTACCGGTAATATTATCTTCTAAGCCTGTTGTTAAAACATCTCCGGAATCAACACTTACGGGCAACAGGTTATTTTTATTATAATCAATAATAAAGTTGCAACCCATAAATCCCGCATTGTTTTCAATTTTAACGGGAATGGTTATTTGCTCACCGGCAGTCGCTGTAAGCGCATCTGCAAACACATTATTGCTATCGTTATTCCAAACAGCGATAAAGTGTGTGTCTGCCTGCACATCGGGAAGCGCTGTTAAAACCGCTTCCGGATTGTTTTCCAGCGCCCAACCGACAAATTTCCGCGCGCTGTCAGTCGGAACTAATTCATTGAGTAAATTATCATTTATTAATTTGTTACTTATTTTATATATACTCTTCCCGTTGATAATACCGCCATCGGCATCAAAGGTATAGGTATACCCGCTCACTGCGCTGAAGGGCAGTGAACCGGTCTGCGCATATGCCTGCGCCAAAGAATCCGTGTAAGAAAGAATTGTTGCGTGGTGTAACGCCGCGGCAACGCCGACAATCTCTGTGTTCGAGCCTTTAAATTGAATGGCGCTCAAATGTGCAAACTGTGCAAAGGCTTGCGTTTGCACACTGTCAATTGCCGCATCAATCACAACGGTATTTACCAAATCACAATACAATGCAGCTGCTGCCAAATCGCTGATATTGCCGCTGCCCGAAATTCTCAAAGTGTTGGTTTCAATATTCATATTCAGCACCAAATCGCCTTGCGCCATTTGCGTGCTGTTTTCGATAACAACCAGAGAGATACTGCCCGAAGCCGCGCGGTTCGCTTCATAATCGGACATCAAAATATAATCTTTTCCCGCTTCAAAGCTAAAGCAGAAACAGTTCTCATTGGAGCGAGCTAATTCCCGGTAATTCTCATCAAGCACCTTTATGGGTGTCGCGCCACAATTTGCACTCTTCTTTAAAATATACTGTGCTGCGGTTTTATCACTGTGAAAACGCACAGCCGCAAATTCATCTTCCGCACTTAAAGAGATTTCTTTCTTCGCATTCAGACCTACCAGCGGTAAATCTTCACAAGCAGGTAAAGTATAGTTATCATAATAGGTTTCACCGCAGCGCTTACAGGAAATGGCACTATACCCTCTCTTTGTTGCCGTCGGCGCAATGATTTGCGCTGCGCCGTAGCTATGCCCTAATGCTTCAAAAGCGGTATTTTCTTCATAGCCGCAAACGCTGCAGGTAAGTTTTTTATAGCCGCTCTGTGTGCAGGTAGCCGCAACTGTTTCTTCCGAAAACTTGTGCCCGGTTGCGGGAATGGATGTGGCAACCACTTTGCCGCAAATGGAGCAAATCACTGTGCTCTGCCCCACCTGAGTGCAGGTTGCCGGTGTGGTTTCACCCTCTTCAAAGCGATGATTGCCTTTATTCACAGCGAGAGAATTCGTAACTTCAATTTCTTCGCCATTCGGTTTGGTTGCCGTTGCGTGCACCACAACATTGCCTTTGTTGTAATGATAATCAATATCGCAAGCAGCAGTAATATCGGCAGTGGTTTTGTCCGGATACTCAGCAAATATTCTTACTTCTTCATCCGTAATACCATGCACATTATCCTGTGCTAATTTGGCGTAAATTCTTGACGGCTCATATTCACAAATAAAACCATTCTTTACAGCAGCGGACTTAGAATCATTTAAATCATTGATATCATCCCAACCTTTATCAAGATATAGGTGGGTGTAATATTGACCTTTACCGCCACCATTATTCGGTTCGCCGGAAGACCACTTTTGATATGTAAACGATTCCCCATTTACCCATTCAAAGTTACCTTGTGCATTTCTAATGCCGCCGATAAATACCTCTTTTTTATTGTCAACTAAATCAAAGACGAAATTATTTTCTGCATCACTGCTGATACTTGCCAAATACCCTCCCTTAGCTTCGCAAAACGCTTGAGCATATGAGAATGGATATACAGTATTGTAATACGCGTATTTGTTTGTGCCAAAATTGTTTTCTTTTGTCGGTTTTAGACTATCCAGATTTGTCCCGATAATAAAGCCCATGGAAGTTGTATTATAAGTCGCTGAACTGTCATTCAAATATCCGTTTTTGTCAATAGATATTTGGTTTTCAGACCCACCATCATTATTAGGCTCTCCAGATGCCCAATGCAACAAAGAAGAATCGATGGTTCCTCCGGAGTACTGATGAACCCAATTGCTACCACTTCTTGTTCCACCAAGAATGTACCATGCTCTTGGGGCGCCTAAAACTAATGCTTTGTAAGTTTGGAAGGTGCCATTATCCGTTAATTCGCCAAACCTAAAGTATTGTGATGAGAATTTCCCGCTGAATGCAGCAATCGGTTTGTCAAATCTTGCATAAAGCGTATTGTTATACACACAGCTTTTTGCTACCGGCAATATGTACTCTTGACTTGCAAAACGAGTAGCATTTTCATCAGTTTTATAATAAATCAAGTCTTCTTTTTCAGAGTGTCCGCAAACAGTGCAAGTTCGTTTTTCATACCCTGCCTTATTGAAACCGGGCTCCACTCTTTCAACCTCAACATAGTATTCATCACACAGAGTTGAAGAAAAAGAACGGGAATACTTATCTGCATACGCTTTAGCCGTAGAATTTGCATGAGAACATATTTTTGCAGTACTTGAGATTGTATCAGAAGAATCACTGATTTCACAATTATAATTACGAATGGTTATATTGGACAAATTTGAACAATTCCAAAATGCACCATAGCCAATGCTGACAACACTTTCAGGTATTGTGACAGTTTTCAAACCCGTACACCCGTCAAATACTTGGTCAGCAATATATGTTACGCTATCCGGTATGTCAATACTCTCTAAACTTGTGCATTCTGCAAAAGCTGCATACCCGATAGATGTTACACTGCTCGGTATAATTACTTCTGTAAGACTTGTACACATATCACATAAATAGCGTTGAATTGATGAAATACCATTTGGAAGTTCTATTCTTTTTAGTCCTGTTGAGGAAAATGCTTCTTTTCCAATGTAATTCACACTATTTGGTATGTTGATGCTTTCTAAAGAGCGACAGCCATCAAACGCAGACTGTCCGATTTTCACTACAGTATTTGGAATGACAATATTGGTTAATCCGGAACACCAAAAGGAATAACTCCCTATTTTTGTTATTCCTGAGGCAATATTAACTTGTTTAATTGCTTCATTGCCCTCAAAAGGTGACTCATCATACATACTATAATCTTTCATATCTCCCGTACCACTAATCGTTAATGTTCCGTTAGAATTATTGAAAAAATAGGTAACATTCTCACCACAAGAGCCGGTGGTGGGAGTATTTGCCGCGAAAGTGCCAATCGGTATGAAACTGACCACTAATACCATCACTAACACGATACTGATAATTCGATAATACAAACTGTTTTTCATTTCGACTCCTTAATTCGCCTAGAGAATTTCTATTATTAGAAAGTTATTGTTATAAAAACAAAAAGCGTACAGCCGAAGCTGTACGCTAAAAACGCATTGCTCCAACTGTCGCCAAACATATCGCACAGACCATTAGTCAGTATGCATTTAAGAGCATGCATTTTATACAAAATAAAGCATACCCAACTAATGGTGAATTATTCATTTACGATATATTTGGCACTTTCATTATACCTGATATTCAATAACAGGTCAATGAATAATATAACTAAATAAAGTTGTAAACTATAGAGCAAAGTGCCAAAGAATCGGGCTGTTGTATTTTGATTCTTTGGCTAAGTCTGTGCGATATATTTGGCTTATATACTATCTTATTTTAGCAAAGATTAATATATTATTCTATTCGCCGAGAGCATAGATTTTTGATTTTTTCCATTTATCTTAAAATCGCTTTACAAAGGGATTTTTGTGAGATATAATGAGAGAGAATGATGCTAATTGGGGGAAAGTTTTTTGGAAAACAAGTGTCCGCACTGCGGAAAAGAGATGCCTAAATCATCCGCCTTTTGCATGCACTGCATGCGCGGGCTCGATGAAAAAGACTACCAATTCAAACCGCCCGAAAAGGGCAACAAAAAGGCGCTCATTCTTTGTGCCTGCGCGCTGGCGGTTGCCATCATCGGCACGGCACTGTTTCTTACTGTCGGGCACAAAAAGATTGAAGCGGAGGGCACTTCGGCGCCTGCACCAAGCAGTACGACCGCGGCACCAACCACCGCGGCGGCAACGGAAAAGCCGACCAAAACTACCACCAAAAAGCCCAAAACCACTAAGAAGCAAACCACAAAAAAAGAAGCCGCCACCCAAGCGCCTGCCGCACAAGAAGAAGCGCAGCAATATGAGCCCGCACAGCCTGCCACCAAAGCACCGGAAACCACGGCGCCAAGCACCCAGGTGGTGTTCGACGGTTCGGTGCTGACCGATTACCCCAACGCCAGGACCGATTCTTCCTACACCATTCCGTATTCCGTAACCTCCATTGCAAGTGGCGCGTTTCACGGCAACTCTTACCTGCGCACACTCAAGTTTTCCAAGCGCACCAATCTCAGTTGCAACTGGAGCAACCTCTTTGCAAACCTGCCGAATTTGGAAACAATTTATATATACACCGGTACCTCGGCGGATACCCAGGGCATGCAATACTTTGACGGGGAGATTATTTACTACTATGACTGAGCAACTCAAGAAAAAAACCGATGAACTCTTAGCCGAGTTAAAACTCAAAAACTTGGATATTCAGGAGTATATCGACCAAAACGAAAACTCTTTTATTGAAATCAGCCTCAAAGAGTTTTGGAGCGAACTGTTGGAGCGCAGCGGCAAATCGAAATCCAATATCATTAACGCTGCCGACATCTCCTACATCTATTTCTACGAAATTATCCAAGGCAAAAAAGTGCCCAAGAAAGACAAAATCATTCGCCTGATTCTCGCAATGGAACTGGAGCTTGACGATGTGCAAACCGCACTGCGCTACTGCAACCAATCCCCCCTGTACCCGCGCATCAAAAGAGACAGCCTGCTCATTTACGCCATCGAAAATCACTATTCGATTTACCAAACGCAGGCGCTGCTGCTTGAAAACGGAGAAACGGAACTGCAATGAGTGATATTAAAGAATATATCGACAAAACCCTGCAAGAGGAATATACTTACCTGAAAACCCTTTCCGAAACTTCTATCAATACACTTAAATTGTATCAGCACAACAGCAGCGGCAAAAAGCTCGTAACCATCGAGTCAAAGTACCGCAATGATGAAGTGTTTCGCGCACTTAGGGGGCTTAATACCCACGGATATACCCCGCGCATTTATGAAGTGGCGAGTGAAGAAGATTTTCTCTTTGTACTCGAAGAATTTATCGAAGGTGAGCCGCTCTCCGATTATTTGACCGGCAAGAAAGAGTTGTCAAAACCGCAAATTGTCGATATCTTAATCGACCTGTGTACCGCCTTGGAAATTCTCCACTCCTACAAAATTGTACACCGCGACATTAAACCGGAAAATGTAATCATCGGCAAGGAGAACGCGTGCCTGATTGATTTTTCGGTTGCCAAGATGATTAGCAATAAGTCTGCCGATACAGTCAGCCTCGGCACAGCCGGTTTTGCCGCACCGGAGCAATACGGTGTGGCGCAGTCTCAGCCGACGGCGGATATTTACGCGCTGGGAGTGCTTGCAAACATTCTCATTCTCGGTAAACACCCCACTTCCGGTGTGCCCAAAGGCTACCTCGGCAGTATTATCAAAAAATGCACCAATATCCAAACCTCAAAGCGCTACCAAAGCGCAGGTGAACTAAAAAAAGCGCTTTTAAAAGTAAAAAAGATATCGAAATAGAAAAAAACGCGGGCTGTCCGAAACAGCCCGCGTTTTTCATTATCTCAATTGTAAGGAAAGCTGAATGCCTTCCGAAGCGCACTACTTACACTTTACTTTTTTGATCGCACTATAGGAAGAGTAAATATTTAGCTTCTTCCCATCTACCACAATCTTTTTATACGCACGAACGCGCACATAATACACCTTACCGCTTTTAAGCCCGGTGATTTTTTTGGAAGTTAAAGAGTTTTTGAGTGCATACACCTTTTTACCGGCAGTAAAAGACTTATTGGTCGCAATCACCACTTGATAACCGGTAGCCGAAGTGTCCTTTTTCCACTTGGCGGTAATTGCTTTTTTTGCAGTGGCAGGTGTGTACTGTGTAATGGTGCGCGGCTTTACAGTGAAGTATAAATACTTCGTGCCGCTGTAGGCGTTCTTGAAAGTAATTTTTACTTTGTACTGCCCGATGGCGGAAATGCTCTTCACCGCCTTGGAATTGGCTCTGGAAATGTAGGTAACCGTGTAATACTTCGCTGCCACCGTTTTGCCGGCGCTGTCGGTCACCGTCACTTTCGGTGCTGTCAGATTTTTGCCGGTGTAGGTCAAAACCGTCGCCGAAAGCTTTGCCGCTTTGAGCGACTTGACAACGGTGGACTTGCGCAGCTGCTGGCACATACTGCACGCCTCGTTGAGCACGCCGTTTTGCGAGAACGATGCTGCTTTTTTAACCACCACTGTGTAGGTATGGTCGACTTTAGCAAGCGTTTGTGTGTAGGAAGCCGTGCAATGCTTACAGGTAAAGGTTTTTGTTCCCTCTTTTTTGCAAGTGGGTGCAAGCGTGATTTTGCCGCCGTCATACTCGTGCGGCAATTTAGAGATACTCTGCGGTGCCTCTAAAACTAACGCGCACACGGCACAGCGACTGCCCTTGGTGCTGCCCTCTTGCGTACAGGTGGCTGCCACTGCCGGGATCTCCTGCGGCGTATGCGGCTGCAGCGGCGTTTCATCCGCGGTGTAACTCTCGCCGCAAGCAGAGCAGGTATAGGTGGTGTATCCGGTCTCTGTACAGGTAGGAGCCATTACAAAAGTAATGTAGTCATGGGCGATTTTTTCAAGCGGCTCGGTATAAAACGCATCGCAATTTCTGCAGCAATAGGTTTTGACACCCTCTTGGGTACAGGTGGGTGCTGTCGTCACATTGCCGCCGTCATACTCATGCGGCAATGTAGCAATCGGCTCCTGCTCTTTGAGAATCAGTTGACACCGAGCGCACTGTATTCCCGCTGTCTTCCCCTCCACTTTACAAGTGGGGGAAGTCGCTTTTATTTCAAATGTTTCGTGACCGAGTGCCGCTTTGTAGTCGGTGATATAGGAATCTCCGCACAGCGAGCAAGTGTAGATGGTATAACCCTGCTCTGTGCAAGTCGGTGCAATGACCTGCGCAGCATATTCGTGATGAATATTCGGGTTGTCCACCACTTCGGTATAGCCGCACAGTGAACAGGTTTTGCGAATCTTGTTATTCTCAATTTCTTCGCTGACAAATTGGTGACCAATGGAGAAAAAACTCAGTTCATTTCTGCCGGCATAACTTTCGGCGGTCGAACCGGTGCAGGCAAAGACCTTTGTTTTTGGTAAAGCGCCGTCATTAATTTCACAATCAAAACTGTTGATATATAGTTTGCTCAGCGTGCTCATGCCACTTATGGCAAACGAAGCAATCTTCCTGACCGATGAAGGAATGGTCAGTGTAGTCACATTTGTTAAAGCATCAAATGCGCGGGAGTCGATTGTTTCCAAAGTCTCGGGCAAAGTCAACGAAGTAATAGTGGTATTCCCGCTAAAGGCATTTGCGCCGATTTGCACGACCTTCTTGCCGTCGATATACGCGGGAATCTCCAGCGCAGTATCAAAGCCGATATATGAGTCAATACGAATGCTATCATTGCTTAATTCTGTATATTGAAAACCCGGTTGTGTCTCTTCATCCAAAAAGACAAAATCCATATAGTCCTTCCAATAATGGTTGACGTAATACTGAAAAGCAGTGGACCCGTAATAGCCGTATATAGTTCTCTTCGTTGCGGAATAACTGCCGCTTTCTATTTGGCAATCCTTACTTAAAAAAGTCCAAGACTGATTGTATATACTGAGAAAACAGGAGTTGATAGTGACTGTTTTCACAGCCTCACCTAAAATAATGTGTTGAATACGGCTTGCGTTTAAGCTATTCTTATTAATCACCTCAACCATATTGGTGTTTAAGGTGGTAAACTCTGCGCCGGAAAAGGCATAATTTGAAAGTTCCTTGACACTATCGGGCACAACATAGGTTTCCGCCTTTTTCCCTTTCGGGTAACAAATCATTTGCGTTTTATCTTTATTAAAAAGGATGCCGTCCTCTACAGAGAGATAAGGGTTGTTCCCCGATACGCCAAATCCCGAAATGTTTCCGTAAACATCAAAAGTCGTTTTTTCATCATACTGGCAAAAGCCCTCATTAATCTTAACATTAGCGCCGAAATAAACAAAATTCAACTTTTCCGTTTGGTGAAATGCAAGATAGCTTATTCCTTCTAATGAATTCGGAAAATACAGTTCCTCCACCGCACTGCAATCAATAAAATCCTGCTCTACATATAATACTGTTTCCGGAAATTCAATATTTGTAAATCGACAATTTGCAAAAGCACCTCTGCCAATGATTTGTACACCGGTTTTGACAGTGAAAGTTTCTCCCTCATAAGCACAGGGAACGCGGATTAAACGCGTAAAATCTTTAGAATATAAAACGCCGTTTTCAGAAGAATAGAAAGGATTATCCGCATCCACATAAATAGCGGTACAAGATAAACATTCCTTCAAAGGGTCATTTGAAGTTTCATTCATATCCACGACTGTTTCGGGAATATTGATTTGCCTGAGCGGAGAAGCAGCGCTGCTCGTTTGAAAAGCGGAAAAACGAACAGCCGTGATTTGGTATTCACCGAGATATGCGGGAACATTAACAACACTGTCTTTCCCCTTATAGGCGAAAATTTGCGCTTCGGGAGCATCCCCCGGCACGAAATCCACATCCGTATTAATGCTAAAATCTCCGAAAGTGAGAATATTCGAGGTATCCGCAGCCGAGGCAAAGAGACCCGATGCACCGGTAAAGAGAATACTGCATATTAATAAATATGAAATCAATTTTTTCATCGTTGCCACCCTTGTTATCGCAATAAGCGAATATACATTTACAACCTTTTTTATACTTTAAATTATAGTATATCATAAACTGCAAACTGTTTCAATCTGTTCTTGATTGCAGTTTATACCCGATTGTGTTACAATAAACTCAATCACGGCTCAAGTTGTCTCAACCGGCGGTATATTGTTTTGACTCTATAAGCGTGATATACTCTTGCAAAAGAAAACAGTAAACACGTAGAAAGCACATGTTTCGGGGGTGAGCATATGAATATGGAATATGTCGGAAAGCGCATTAGCGAGCAGCGCAAAAAATGCGGCTATACCCAAGAGCAGCTTGCCGCAATGGTCGGCGTCAGTGCGCAAGCTGTCAGCAAGTGGGAAAACGGGCACAACCTGCCCGATATTGACAATCTGCTTGTCATTGCCGACTGTTTAAAACTCCCCTACGCCGCGCTCGTAGAGGATGAAAAAGAAGCGCTCTCTTTATCTTTCAGAACCCGCCTGTTCCACGAAGACAGGATGTATACCCGGGTCAAAACCACCGCGCAGATGGAGCATATGGAAAACACGATTGCCGCGCTCAAATGTATGCGCGAAAAGCACGAGGGGCAGTGCCGCAAGGGCACGCGCTTTGCCACCGAGCGGGTCGCTTACATCAATCACCCGCTGATGATGGCATGCCACGCCTTTGCCATGGGCATTTACGATGATGCTATCCTCGCCGCGCTGCTGCTGCACGATGTGGTTGAAGACACCGAAACCGACCTCGAGGAACTGCCGGTGACAGAGGAAATTAAAGAGATTGTCAACCTCATTACGTTTCGCAAATTACCGGGCAAAAGCAAAGAAGAGAGCAAAGCCGTTTACTACGAAAACATTGCAAAAAATAAGAAAGCCTGCGTGGTCAAAATCATTGACCGCTGCAACAATGTTTCGACAATGGCGGGCTGTTTCAGCCGCGAAAAGCTCGTGCAGTATATTGACGAAACGGAAACCTACATTATGCCTTTAATCGCCACGATTAAAGACAAATATCCCGAATACAGCGATGCGGCATTTATTGTTAAATACCAAATCATCAGTTTAATCGAAAGCATTAAAGCGCTGCTGTGACGCATCACAAAACAGCGGAACTTCTTTAAGTTCCGCTGTTTTTTCTTTTGAAGCAATACTGATTGCTTTGGAAATTGTTTCATCTATCCTTCAATTCTTTTAAAAGGCAGGCTGATGAAAGTCTGTCTTTTTTATTCCGCCTTTCTCACAGTGGTATTTTTTCACTAAAATTGTGCTCACAGATACTTGATTATTTTTTTAAAAAATTTTATGATAGAAAAGTAAGAAAAATATTCTATTTTCACATCGAGGGTAGTGTATGAAACGGAAAAAAGCGCTTAGCAAAAAGAAAATAGTCTTACTTGTTGTTGCGGCACTGATTGTGCTTGGCATCGCCGTCATCCTCATTGTCAACAGCACCTATATCTATGACCCGACCGGCAGCAAACAAATGCTTGCCGAAGGGCAAAGCGGTGTTTTGACTCTGCAATATAACGGTGCCGACGGCAAGCCCGAAAGCGAGCAAATCACCTATGAGAGCGGCAAGCCGCTCGCGCTGCCGGCAGTTTCAAAAAAAGGCTACTTCTTTTCCGGCTGGATGCAGGGAGATTTATATATCGGCACCGAAATTACCCTGCGCGCCAAGGAAGCTACACTTACCGCGCGCTTTGATAAAGACTACACCGCCGTCACGTCCCCCTGCGCCGTGTATTCGGAAGACGGCAGCTTCCTTTCCTACAAAGCCGGCAAATTTCCGACTGTCAATACCAAAGCGGCAGATGTCTACCTTGACGGCGGCTATAAACTGACGGTTTACAGTAAAGAAAACTTTGAAGGCAAAGAAACAAACGTCTACTACTCCGGCAAGTTCAGCGGCTTTATCGGCTCGATGAAAGTGGAAGCGGTCAAAAGCGACAGTATTGCCGTCACGGCGCTCGATGATGCGCAAAAGATTACCCTTTTAAAAACCTTTGCGCCGCGCATCTGGTGGGAGGAAGATGAGCAGTATTTTGCTTCGAGTGTAGAGTTTGCGGCAGAAAATATGGAAAAAGTCATGGGTCCTACCGGCAATCTCTATTACCTCAAAGAGCTGAATTCTCCGCGCTATACAAGCGACTTTTTCCGTGGCGATTTGGAAAATGCCAAAGCCTATGCGTTTGCGGTGGAAAAAGAGTTTAAATATCTTGATTTATGTTATTTTTACTATGCGCCCTTTAATCTCGGCAAGCAAATTGCCGGCATGGAGTTTGGCGACCATGTCGGTGACTGGGAGCACGTGAGCGTGCGCCTGTTAAAAGAAACAAACGGCGGCAAACTCACCTACCGCCCGGTTATTGTAGACTACTCCGCGCACTTTATGCGCAACTACATCGCCTGGGATGAAGTGGAAACGGTTGAAAACACCCACCCGGTGGCATTCACCGCCCGCGGCAGCCACGGTATGTGGAAAGACAGCGGCGCCCATATCTATGCGGATGCTTTTGTCGTGCAGCTCAAAGATTACTGTTCCGAAGGCACCGCCTGGGATCTGTGGGAAGAGGGTAAACTCGAAACCTACACCTATGATGCCCTCACCCACGAAGGCAAAGGCATCGGCACCAGCGAGTGGAAGCGCGATTTCGACATTGACTGCGGCGTGGAAGGCGGCGGTGTGACCATTTGGGGCAATATGGGCTGGCGCACACCCATTCAAATCTACCCGCGCATGGATTCTGCGCCAAGCGGTCCGCAGCATAAAGAAAGCCTCAACGACTATTACACCATTAACGGACAAAACGATTAAGCATCTTTCTATGATTTCTAATCCTCATTCCTTTTCCATCTATTTGAGCGGTTTAGCTTCGCAGGCAGATTACCTGTTTCACCCCGCGAAATATAACGCGCGCAAGCTTAAAACCGCAATCTGCACCCTGCCCGCACCGCAAAAGCCGGTGAAAGAAGATTATGTGCAGCTCTCCGCAGTAAAAATGCACTACTTTGTTTACGGCGCCGGCGCACAGCCTCTGATTTTGGTGCACGGGAACGCCTGTGATGCCGGCGCGCTGGCGAAAGCTGCCGCCTACCTTGCCAATGACTACACGGTCTATGTGCCCGAAAGCCGCTGCCACGGTAAAAGCAGCGATACCGACCGCATCACTTACCACTTAATGGCGCGCGACCTCAAAGAATTTATCGCAGCGCTCCGGCTGGAAAAGCCGATTATCATAGGGCATAGCGACGGCGCGATTAACGCCATCACCCTCGCGGCGGACTACCCGGAAGTGCCCAAAGCCATCATCGCCTGCGGCGCCAATTCGTCGCCCGCGCAGTTTAAGCACTATTTTACACTGTTTGTCAAGCTCGGCGGCATTTCCAAAAACAAAAAACTCAATGAACTGATGTTAACCCAACCGCATTTTACCCCTAAGTATTTGGCGCACATCACCTGCCCGGCATACATTGTAAGCGGTCAGTTCGATATTATGTGGAATGCGGATACCGCCTTTATCGCCGCCCATATTCCCGGCAGCGATATGGTAATTCTAAAAGGCGAAAACCACAGTTCTTATATTATGGAAAACGGCAAAAAAGCCTATATCTTAGCGCGCAAATGGCTGAGGAAAATACAATAACATTGACACATATTAAAAGCAGTGTAAAGCGACTTTGCTTTACACTGCTTTTTTCTTATTTTTACTGCTCTTAATCGTTCACCTCATCCTCTTTGACTTCTTCTACCTGAAACCCTTTCTTGATTAAGAAGATCAGCGGAATAAACACAAGAAGCGAAACAATGGCGGCATAGAGGAACATGCTTTTTGAGGGCACGACCGTGCTGATGCCGTACTCATTGGTGTAGGTAATGTTGGAATTGCGGCAAGCCAGGTCGCCTAAGAAGGGGCCGACAACCATCGGCAGCATCACCACAAATATCATCCTCACCCCTTGGAAAAGCCCCGCCTTGCCTTTGGGGATAAAGTCTTTAATCGAGGCGTTAAACTGAATGGTCAAAATCAGGTAGCCCAATACCGCCGGCGCGATGCCGATGAGAAGTACGCGAATATCCGTAGAGGTTGAAACCACAAGAAGCCCGACCGTCGAGAGGATGCCGGCGCACACCACACACAGCGCCTTGTTTTTGGCGGCGAGTTTAATGAGCGCAATCACACCCGCAAGAACCACCACCGCCACAATCGCCGCGGTGATAATTACACTTGGCGAAAGAATATTTTTGCCGCCGTTTTCGGGAATAATGACATACTGTAAATACACCAACAGGTAAGGAAAAAACACCTGAAACGCGATAGAGCTAAAGCCGATGCACAAAAAGGTCAGGTACAACCGGGAATTGGCTTTGATAGAAGAAATGCGAAAGCCGTAAAACAAATCAGCCCAGTAACTTGTCGAAGCGGCAGTTTTTTGCGCGCGCACTTTGGGCTCTTTGATTAAAAACAGCCCCGCAATACCGCAAATGGTGACCACGACCCCCACAATGATAAAGAAGGCGGTGTAACTGACCGCGCCCGACTGCGCAAAACTGCCCACGCCCATCACCGCGCCGGAAGACACAAAGGTAATGATGGTCAGCACTGTTTCTAAGAGAGGCCGCACCTTCGGGGTGGTGATATCCGTCACCCAAGCGTTAAACGCCGCATCGTTACTCATTGAGCCCATAATGGTCATAATGATGTCCATAATGATGACCGCCCACACGGTGGACGCCAAGATTTTAACATCGTCCGACAAATGGAACAGCGCCGCGATATTCTCTTTGGTGATGAACCCGAACAGCGCCGTGATAATGCCCCAAAAGATGTAGCCGACCGCAATAAAGGTTTTGCGGTTCTTGAGCTTGTCGCTGAGTGTGCCCATCACAAAGGTGGTCAGCACCGCCGCAATCGCGGAGAGCGCTACCATGCGGCTGATGGCGGTAGTGGGCGCCATTACGCCCGCCTGCACTGCCTGCGAAGTACCGGCGTAAACAGAGTTGTACATAAAGGTGTTGAAATACATATTTTCAACATTCCACGCCACCCCGCCGATAAAGCTGAACAGGCAAATGGTAATCCAGTTAAGTTTTGATAATTTTTCTTTCGCCATATTTCTTCACTCCTGCCTTTTATTATAGCAATCTTTGCGCCGTTTTTCAATGAGAATCGCGCTTTACTTCCCCGCCGTTTCATTGTATAATAGTAAAAACAATTCTTGAAGGTGGCATATGGGATTTCGGAAATTTATGCGCATACTCAGGCGCACAGGTATGATACAGGTATTAGGCAGTTTTCTTGTCGTCTTTCTTGTCGCGGCACTGATTATTTTGGTCACGGAGCCGCATATTAAAACCTATCCGGATGCACTGTGGTACACCTTTGTTTCCTCCACTTCCATCGGTTTCGGCGACATCTGCGTAGAAACGCATTTAGGCAGAATTATCACTGTGATTATGACGGTTTATGAAATTGTGGTTGCCGCCATGATTCCGGGCGTGGTGATCACCTATTACAGCGAATATTTGAAAATCAAAGAAAAAGAAACTGTCAGCACTTTTCTCGATAAGTTGGAGCACCTGCCCGAGCTTTCCGCCGAGGAACTCGCCGCCATTTCGGAGCGCGTGAAAAAGATTAATAAATAATTTGCTAAGAAAAGAAAGACCTGCTGCAGCAGGTCTTTTTCAGTTATATTTGTATTTGCCGGCGTAGCGTGTTATAATGCACTTAAGAAAAAGGAGGCGAGAACTATGCAACAAATTGTGATTAATAAAGAGAAATGTATCGGCTGCGGCAAATGCGCCAAAGACTGTGTCGATTCCGCTATCACCATCGAGGGCGGCAAGGCGGTCGTGCGCGAGGGCTGCCTTGAGTGCGGGCACTGCTTTGCGATTTGCCCGACCGGCGCAGTGGAAATGCCCGGTTACGATACAAGCGACTGTGGTGAATTTGTGTCGCTGAGCGAAATTGACAGCGCGCGCTTTTTGCAGGGCATTAAAAGCCGCCGCACCATGCGGCAGTTTCAGAAGCGCCCGGTAGAAGCGGCAAAAGTCAAAATGATTTTGGAGGCAGGCAGGTATGCACCCACCGCCAAAAATTCTCAAAAAGTTGCTTTTACTGTTTTAACCTCCCGCCGCAAGGAGATAGAGAAAGAGTGTGTTAAACTCTTTCGCACCGGTGTTGATGTCGGCTCGAAGTTTATAAAATCTTTGGAGCGCAGCGAAATTGATGATAACTTCTTCTTTAAAGGCGCACCGCTGGTGATTGTTGTTTCGGGTTATGACAGTGTTGACCCGAGCCTTGCGAGCGCCTATATGGAGCTGATGGCAAACAGCCTGGGGCTGGGTGTGCTCTACAGCGGCTTTTTCCGCGCCTGCACCATCCTCAACCCCCTCATTAAAGCGCGCTTGAAACTCCCTATGGGGCACAAGGTTGTCACCTGTATGATTATCGGCTACCCCGCCGTGGCATACAAGCGCATTCCGCCGCGCAAACCCCGCAAGGCGCGCAGAAGATAAAGCAGCATTCCCCCTTGTTCTGCGAGATGATATTAAATAGTTTCAGGAGGTAGTGTTATGGCAGTAGCAGGTTTTACTTTCTTTCTTTTAGGGGTGGTGCTTCTCATTTGCTACCCCATCGGCAAGAGAAAAAATAAGCGCTGTTCGGCGCAAACACAAGGCGTGTTTGTCGGCACCAAAGCGCGCTATAATTCAAAAGGCTCCCTGCCGGATATGAAGTATTATACCTACTCCGTAAACGGCGTCGCCTATCAAATCAAATCCACCGCTTATAATTCACAGGTCGATAAGGTCGGCGACACCTGCACCATTTGGTATAACCCGAAAAACCCCGCAGAAGCGCAGGAATTTCATTACGAGAAAAGCAGTAAAACGTATACCATTATTCTCATTTGCGGCATTGTCTGCGTTGTGCTCGGCTTTGTGCTGCCCATTATCGGCATAGGCATGCAAGCCTGATAATTCAAATGACCAAAATAAGACAGGGAATTATCCCTGTCTTTTTTGCGTTTAAAATGTATGTAACTCCAAGCCCTGCCGCAGCTTTGATGCTCTCAAGCCCCTTTGCGCTTTTTGGCTATCAAAGAAAAGGCAATCACGCCGATAAGGCAGGCGGGGTAACACCAATCGATAACCGGTCCGCAAGCCTTGTAAAGTGTGGCAGTGCGCTGTGTCGGAATATCGGCAAACACAACGTTTTCGTAGCCTATCACATCGGTATCGTATTTCACAATGCTTCTGCCGTAGGCATCAAAGGTCGCAAGTGAACCGTCATACGTGCAGTACATCGTGGTAAACCCGTTTTCCACACTGCGGTAAACCACCCAGTTGTTTTGGTAATTATCAATCGGCTCCCAGTCCCAGGCGGGCACTAAGAACACCTGCGTGTCTTTTTCAATATGGTCGCGCACAAAGCCGGTGAAGCTCGCATCCATACAGATAACGCCTGCCACCTTAATCTTTTTCCCGCTTGCAAGGGTGAGCGTTTCGTTGGGTACATTGCCGCTGCTCTTAATATAGCCGCTGCTTTCGACCACGGGCACAAGCTTGGTTTTATCATATTCCAACAGTATATTGCCGCTCGGTTCAATGATATAGAGTTTGTTTTCGCCCAGCCCGCCGCGGCTGTTGTCCGTGTCTTCAATTTCAAGCCCGGTTGCAATCGCGATGTTGTTGTCGATTGCCACCTGTTTAAGCGCATCCATCATCCGCTCTTGGTCTGTATCGCTAAGCGTAAACGCTTCTTCGTTAAAAAGAATCAACTCCGCGCCGCCGTCTGCGGCTGTTTTGACACTTGTCTGCATCGAGCGAATGCAGTCTTCCACCGGAATGGTTTCGCTGTCCTCATAAAACGCGCCGATTTCTATTCCCGTTGTCATAGCCGTTTTTACCGTGAGTGTATCTGCCGGCGCGGCGGCAAGGCGAATACCGCCAAAGAGCAACACGGCAGCCATCACTAAAGCATATACCTTAATGGGGAAGCCGGCGATTTTCGCGCTTTCTTTGTACCGCTCTATCACATGCAAAAGAAGCGGCGCGGGCCACACCACAAGAAAAGTAATGGCGTAAACGCCAAGTAAACTTGCAAGCTGCATCAGCGGCAGGTTGCCCGCCTGCGAAGCCGCAATCGTATCTGCCGAGGAAACGGGAGATAACGACATCAAAAAATCCACACTTGCAAAGCTAAACGGAAGAATGAGTGTCTTTTTAAATCCCTCTATGCGCTTAGCAAAAAAGTAGTCAATAAAAAACGGAATGCAGTAGACTCCGCCGTTGACACCGCCGAGCAGGAACCACCCGAAGAAAGAGTCGCCGCCCACGCCGTACCACTTCACAAACGCCGCAAGAAAAAACAGCGGCAACAGCAGCGCGACTTTCCAAAACTTGCCGCTCTTTCTGACAAAGTATAAAATGCAAACAGGCCATATCCACGCCGTGACAGGGATGCTCCACCTGCCGTTGCAAAAAACAAACCCCGCCATACCGACAAGTAGCGCAAGCCACGCAAGCACTTCTTTATTTTTGAAAAATTTTTTCATTATTAACTCCGCAAAGACTGAGGATTTTCTTTTGAAGAATAGTGTATGTTCATTATACTATGCTTTTGCGGTGATGGCAAACCCTTTTCGGGTTAATAATAAAAATCACATTTTATAAATAGCTGGAAAAGGATTCTTCGAATCCTTGCCTCTGCCAAAAAAACAGACTTGCCGAAGCAAGTCTGTTTTTTTGGCAGAGGTATAAGGATTCGAACCTTAAATGACGGAGTCAGAGTCCGGAGTGTTACCGTTACACTATACCTCTATATTTTTGCAAGAGATACTATACCACATCTTTTGGCATTTATCAAGAGTATTTTTGAATTTTTTCTGCGCGGGCACTCCCGAAGCCGCTTTCGGCGGGCAATTTTTGCGCTTTTTAAAATAAATAGAACAAAATGCGCCTTGCCACTTGACAAATGCGCGCAATCGGAGTATACTAAATGCAATCGAACAAAAAGGTTAACAGTGTTTACCTTTTTTTAAAAAGGCGCCAGAGCAAAAAAGAGTAGCTTTCCGAAAGCGCGCAGAGAAGCGGTGGTTGGTGCAAACCGCAGGCGGAAAGAAAGTGAATACCTTTTGCGAGCCCCGCACCGAACAGGCTTCTCAGTAGGCTGCGGCGAGTTGCTCCCGTTACCGAGCCAACGAGGTCAAAGGCACAGCCTTTGATAAATTGAGGTGGTACCGCGTTCATTCGCCCTCTGCTATTGGCAGAGGGATTTTTTAATGCGGAATGCGGAATTAATGGTGGCAACGCGATGCGTTGCATTATAATTCTACTTTCTACATTCTAATTTCTAATTTAGCATTTAGCATTTTGAATTTAGAATTGTTCCGGCGAAACAAAGTTTCGCATGATAAAGATTTCTCGACTGCGCTCGAAATGACCTGAATTGTCATCTCGACCGAAGCGGAGAGATCTTCTCTAAGATTTCTCGACTGCGCTCGAAATGACATACTTTTGCCACCTTGTGGAGCAAAGCGACAAAATCCCTTAACAATTTAGCATTTAGCATTTTGAATTTAAAATTTTGATTTTTTTGAGGAGGAGAATTTCAATGGCAATCAAAATTATCTTATTGGTCGTATTCTTCGGCGTAATGATTGGTGTCGGCGTTTATGCCAAAAAACACTCGACCGATGTTAACGGCTTTGTGCTCGGCGGCAGAGCGGTAGGTCCCTGGCTGACCGCGTTCGCTTTCGGCACATCCTATTTCTCGGCAGTTATCTTTGTGGGCTACGCCGGGCAGTTCGGCTGGAAATACGGTATTGCTTCCACCTGGATAGGGCTTGGCAATGCGTTTATCGGCTCGCTCCTTGCCTGGGTCATTCTCGGCAGGCGCACGAGAGTGATGACACAGCACCTGGGCTCCAAAACCATGCCCGACTTCTTCGAGCTGCGCTACCTGTCTACACCCTTAAAGATTGCGGCATCGATTATCACCTTTATCTTCTTAATTCCCTACACCGCTTCGCTCTTTAATGGTCTTTCGAGACTCTTCAGCATGGCATTCCCGCAGATTGACTACTCGGTTTGTGTGATTGTAATGGCGGTCTTAACAGCGATTTATGTCATTGTCGGCGGCTATATGGCAACAGCGATTAATGACTTTATTCAGGGTATTATTATGCTTGTCGGCATTGTCGCAGTCATTCTCGCCGTGCTCAAAGTCAACGGCGGCTTAACCGGCAGTATGATTGAGCTCTCTAAACTGACAGCTGTCACCGACACCGGCAAGGACTTTTTAGGCGGCTTTGCTTCCTTCTTCGGCCCTCAGCCGATTTGGCTGCTCGGTGTGGTGCTCTTAACCTCTCTTGGCACCTGGGGCTTACCGCAGATGGTCGGCAAGTTCTACGCGATTAAAGATGAAAAGGCAGTCAGAAAAGGCACGATTATCTCCACTGTCTTTGCAGTGGTTGTCGCGGGCGGCTGCTACTTCTTGGGCGGCTTCGGCAGGCTCTTTGTCACCGGCGACCAAGTGGATGCGGCAACCGGCAACCCGGTAGGCGGCTTCGACAGCATTGTGCCTTCCATGCTCGAAAACCTCTCGCCGATTTTGATTGCGATTGTGCTTATCTTGGTGCTTTCCGCTTCGATGAGTACGCTCTCTTCCCTGGTGCTGACCTCGTCTTCCACTATCACACTCGACTTTATCGGTCAGTTTACCAAGATGAATGAAAAGAAAAAGCTCATTTCTTTGAGAATCTTTGTGGCAATTTTCATCATCATCTCCGCTGTGATTGCCATTGTGCAGGCAAAGTCCACCGTCACCTTCATCGCGCAGCTGATGGGTGTGAGCTGGGGTGCTCTGGCAGGTGCATTCCTTGCGCCCTTCCTCTATGGTCTGTTTATGAAGAAGGTTACCAAAGGTGCGGTGTGGGCAAGCTTTATTGCCGGTGTGGGCATCACGGGCTTCGAACTGTTTGTGATGGTGAGCAAAACCACCTTTACCAACCCGGTGATGAACTACCTCTTCTCTACCCCGATTAACGCGGGCGTGCTCGCAATGGTGGCAGGGCTTGTGCTTGTGCCGCTGGTCAGCCTCATCACCCCGAAGCTGGAGAAAAAGAAGGTCGATGAAATGTTCTCCTGCTATGACGATAAAGTTACAGTTGAGATTACAGAATCTCTGGGAGATTAATTCAAAATATGTTATAATAAATAGCGGATAGCAGCATTCAGCGATGCTGATATCCGCTGTTTTATTTTTTTCAAAAAACTTTGCAACACTTTTGCATCTTTTTTACACTTAACAATCAAAGAGGTTCGTGCACGAACCCAACGCGATGCTCCCGACAATACATTCTGTATTGTCAAAAGGTGGTGAACACATGGATGACAAATTAATTGCAGCGGCAAAATGCGGCAATAAAGATGCCTTTGCGCAGTTATATCTGCTTTACAAAGACAAGCTCTACCGCTACGCTTACTACCGCCTGGGCAATGAAGCCGACGCGATGGATGCGCTCTCCATGTGCATCACCCACGCCTTTGCGGGCATCGGCGCGCTGCAAAGCGAAAAAGCCTTCGGCGCCTGGCTGTTTAAAATCATGCACTACAGCTGCGCGGCAGTGCTGCGCGAGCGTGCCAAGCACGCAGAGCACGCCGACCTCGATGCGATACCCGCTGCGGCGCTGAGCGAACCGGCGAATACCCTTGCGGTGGAACTCAAACAGGCACTCGCGCAGTTGAGCGAAGCAGAGCGCGAAATTGTACTGCTTTCGACCATTGCCGGCTACAAGAGCCGCGAAACCGCCACCCTAACCGGCAGCACGCCCGGCACCGTGCGCTCCACCCTCTCGCGCGCACTGGCAAAAATGAGACAGTATTTAGGTGATGAAAGATGAAAAAGACTGATTTTGATACCATTCAAGAAAAACTCAATACCTCCCTCAATGCTCCGGAACAGGTCGACAAAGACTATATCCTGCAGCAGTTGGAGGGAGTCGAACCTGCCGCACAGTCAAACATTGTGCCGCTGCCCGCAAAGCGCCGCAAAAAAAGAACCATTTCGGCGATTGCGGCAGCCGTTGCGGTAGTGCTCATCGGTGCCATCGGCATCGGCGTGATTCCGAACATTCCCAAAAACGATGTGCTTGCCACAACTGCAGGCAGCAAGCAGGAGGCTTTAAGCGCCTATTCCAACTACCGGCAGGTGAAAAAGGATATTAAAAAACTCAGCTCTCATTCCACCGGCTTTTTCCCTTTTTCGTTGTCAAAGGATGAACCCGAGACTTATGTGGTAGAAGAAAGTGCGGCTGCCGACAGCGCCACCACCACCGGCGAAACTTCTTTCGGCACAACCTTCAACCAGGTAGAGGGTGTAGATGAAGAGGATATGATTCAAACCGACGGCAAGTATATTTACTACGCCGGCGCCACCATCGTGACCGGGTACGACAGCACAGTGAATGTCGAAACCGCCGAAACACAACATCACAGTGTTTATATCTTCTCTGCGAAAGGGAAGCATTCCGCGCCAGTGCAGACGATTGATTTGGGCGGCGATGACTGCTATATTGAAGGCATTTATGTGCGCGCCGGCAAGCTCATTGTGCTCTACACACAAGAGAGCGTTACCTGCACGGCAATCTATGATGTTTCCGATATGCAAAATATTCAAAAGACCGCTTTCTTCTCTCAAAGCGGCAGCTATTCCGCCTCGCGCCTTATCGGCAACAAGCTCTACCTTGTCAGCAACCAAATCGAGAAAAAAATCCCCCATGTCTGCTGCGGGGATGCCGAGCAGAAAATTCCGGCAGAGCAAATCTACAAAACCGCAAGCCCTGCTTCCGCCACCTTTTTGGTGGTCAGCTGTATAGACATTACCAACAGCGAAAAAATGGAGCAGGCAAAAGCAGTGCTCGGCGGCAGCCGCAGTGTGTACTGCAATCAAGAGCATATGTTTGTGCTTGCCGACATTGTCAATAACGACGAGGGAGAATATCTCAAAAGAGAATACCGCAGCCGCTCGCAGATTTTTAAAATTGACCTCAATGGCGAAATTGCCTTCACCGCAGCAGCAGAGATTGAAGGCACCGCGAAAAACCAATATGCGCTCGATGAATACAACGGTGTGTTCCGCGTGGCAGTGACCAACACTTCCTACGGCAACGAAACCAACTGCCTCTATACCTTTGATGAAAACTTGAAGCGGCTGGGCAAGGTGGAAAGCTTTGCAGAGGGCGAACACATTGAAGCTGTTAAGTTTTTGGGCGATACCGCCTATGTCATTACCTACGAAACCACCGACCCGCTCTTTGTCATTGACCTTTCCGACCCCGCTAAGCCCGCCATTTTGGGCAGTGTAAAAATCAGCGGTTTTTCCACCACCCTCATTCCGGTGGAAGATAATTTGGTGCTTGGTGTCGGCATTGCCGACAGCGACTCCACGACCGGTATGCGCAATCTAAAACTGGTGCTCTTTGATATCGGTGATAAGACCCGCCCAAAGGTAATCGATGAAGTCGTTTACCAATACGTTAGTTCGGGGGCAATGCACGATACCAAAGAAATTTTGCGCAACACCCAAAGGAATAATTTCACCGTTTATGCCACCTATGCACAGGATATCACCAAGAAGCATAACGATGAACCGGGCAATGAATACGACTATTATGACTACAAAACTGCCTACGGCTCACTGACCTTTGCGGTGAAAAACGGGCATATCGTTACCGAGCAGCAATACCGCTCCGATACACTCAGCGACAGTTACGGCAGATGCACCTATATCGGCGATACAATTTATATGGTGGATGCCAAACTGCATTTTGACAGCACGCTTTATAAATAAGCAAACGCAGGGCAGCTGCCCTGCGTTTTTTAAATGTATCATGAATAGTGAATCATAAAAGGCGAGGCACTCGCTGAGCTTCGCTCTGTTTGCAGGGGAGGGACTCTGTGCCCTCCCCTTTTACCGCATCATGCGCCATCGGCGTATAAAACGGCTCCGCGCTTGCGCGCGGAGCCGGGTGAATTCCAGTATTTTTAGTTGTTTATTGCTTATGACCTTCTAATGCATTCGAGGGTAAAAGAAGCCGAGTCGTAATAGGTTTTGGTGCCTCTTTTTCCCTGCTATTGCGCTACCCGTTTCGTGATGTGTCAGCATTTTCACTGTTTTGATTTATCTTGGAGCCCCAAGAGGCAACCAAAACTGCGAAGCACCTCTCGCGAAGCAATTTTTGTGATAATTTCTTCGATAT
>JAFRJB010000032.1 GCA_017432485.1 Clostridia bacterium | reverse complement strand
TTCGTGTAATCGTGACCTCTTGCCGGCACAACAGAAGTGTTGCTATCATTACCGCAGACCGTACAGGTCTTGGTCAAAACACCGGTTTCGGTACAGGTCGGCTGAGTAGTCACTTCACCTTCATTCCACGCGTGACCGGTTCTGCCGGCAGTCCAAGTGCCGTTGTTATCGTAAATATCCACACCGCAACCTGCGCGTTGGCAGACTTTCCAGTGGTTGGAGCCATCGGACTGGTAAGCGCCCGAAGCATCATGCCCTAATGCAGTGGTGTAATTATCTACATAGGAGTAATTACAAGTCGGGCAGGTGTAGGTGGTGTAGCCCTGCGCGGTACAAGTAGGAGCTGTTGTCTCGGAAGTGTAGCCGCTGTGAGAAGCACTGGCTCTGTAACCGCAAACCTTACAGGTTCTGTAGTGGGTACCGTCGCCATTGTCGGTCCAAGCGTTCCAATCGTGGTTGGCTAAATCCTGCTTGACACCACAGCCGTTATTACAATTTTTCCAGTGTTGCTCTGCTGAAGTTTGCCATGCTTGCCCGGTGGTGTTGTGCCCGAGTGCCGGGATATCATTTTTATCCACAGAACTGGTTGCGCCATCGCCAAACGGAGAAGTCGCCGTGTAGGTAGTTGTACCGACTGTTGTACAAGTTGCAGCAGTTTTAACTGCACTTGTAACGACTGCCGCTTGTGATTCGGTGTGGTTGGCGTTTCTGTTACACACTCTCGTTGCAGTTGCAGTCTTGCCGTCACTTGCAAAGGAGAATGTTGTCGCATTCCAATCGTGACCAAGTGCCGCAAGGTCGTTGACATCTTTTGTGGCGGTTGCGCCATCGCCAAAAGGAGAAGTCGCCGTGTAGGTAGTCGTACCGACTGTTGTACAGGTCGCTGCTGTCTTCTCTACAGAAGTGCAGTTAACTTCCTGTGACTGAATGTGCTTACAGCCGGTGGTGCTGCACTGCCTGCTTGCCGTTGCCTTCTTGCCGTTCTCCGCAAAAGTGAAACCGGTCGAACCGTAGGAGTGAGCAACCGATTTAGAATAGCCGCAAGAGCAGGACGCCTTGTGGTTAGTGTTGTTGCCGCTGATTTCGGAATAAGAGTAACTATGCGCCGCACCGTTGGTGGAATAGCTCATGGTGTACGAGCGCGCCTGTGTTGCCACACCTGGGTTGGAATAGGTACCGCCTGACCAGTGCTTACTCGTTGTGTAGTATGCCGTGGTCGCCGTTGCCGCGGCAGGCACCGAGGGCGTATCACCATAGTAAGGTGAAGCCGTTGTACTCTTATCCGTTGGCGAATCTAAATTGGAAGTATTGGTCTCCTTCCAATTCCAAGTGTAAGTATACTTTTCATCGGTGATGGTAATCGATTTTGTCGTTTTGGTGCTTGATGCCGTGTTTGTCGTATTTTTGGTCGCAAAGCTCGCCGTGATGGTGACACTTTGCGAATTGACATTCACGGTTGAGATATGTGCATCCTTTGTCGCGCTGATGCGCCGCGCCGGACTTCCCGAATCACCGCTGTAAGTCACATAACTTGAGTTATAGGTCGGTGTGGACATCGATGTAGAGAGGTTAGAGGTAGAATAAGTAACCCCGTATTGGTCCTCTGCCGCCGCTACGGTAATGTCGGAAGTCTTGGTGCTGGTGCCATCCAGTGTAATATTGCTGCCGGAAACAGCGCCGCCGCTATATCTGTAGGGCATTTTAGACTGCCAACCGACTTTATCGGAAGCATTGATGTAGTTGTTATCATCACCGGTACTGCCTTCATCGGCATTCTTCAAACCGTGGTCAAAACCTTTGACATGGCCATCGTAGCGAATCCAACCGCCGTAGCCGTTAGTCTTACTTGCAACATGCATGGTGCCGGACCACAAAGTGGTGTAAGAAGACTGGCTTTCGCCCTTTACTTCTAACTTTGTGACAGAGAAACCGATACCGGAAAACCAGTAATCATCACAAATGTAGAGATACAAATGAGTCGGAAAGCCTGTCGAAGTCTTGGTGGCAAGAGTCTTGGAACCGGTAGAACCGTTAATAATGCCCAAACCATTATTACCAAGGTCCCAGTTCAGGTCTGTGGAAGAACCGTTGCCATTGTTGGTGGCGCAGCGCACGGTTACGCCGCAACTGTCACCTACTGCGCTTTCAAAACCGCCGTAAGATTTTTTACAGTTATTTGTACCGGTAACATTAATCGTGACACGAATGGTATATTTCGAGTCCGCTGCTACCGCTTCCGTAGGTGCCGCAAACACCCAACAGGAGAAGAGCATGACCGAAACCAAAAGAACGGATAATGCTCTTTTAATAAAAACTTTTGTTTTCATTCAAAAGCCTCCTTTCAGAAAGAGTAAAAAAAGTAACTTGTCGATAACTCAAAAAGCACAAAAATCGAGTTATCCCCACACATTGTTATTATATAGTATAACAGTAAAAAAAGATATGTTTATAATGTAAAATATTTGTGAATTTTTTCGTTAATTTTAACAATTTTTCATAAGAAATTGTGTGATTTTTAATTAACTTTGTTAAATAATTCGATAATCAATCACGCGGCAAATAAGGATTTGCGGAGCCCCTTGCGGGCTCCCAAATTCTTATTTGAATGCGGAATGCGGAATGCGGAATGCGGAATGCGGAATTAGTGGTGGCAAGGGGCAAAAAGGCTTAAACCCTAATAGCCTCTCGCTTGCCCTATTCGGCTAATTTCCCTGCTTTTTCTTTGTTTGGCGACAGCCAAACTGCATCAATAGCATAGAAATTATCTCGAACATTTCTGCGCGAGAGGTGCTTCGCAGTTTTGGTTAGCCTATTTTACACTAAAACAAGACAAAACGGTGAAGGAATGCTAACGCATTGCAAAGCGTTTTAACGAAGTATTAGGGTAAAAGAGGCAACCAAAACCTGTTAGGATTTAAACCATTTTGCCCTGCCTTGCATTTTAAAGATTTCTCGCAATCTCGAAATAATAAATCATTAGCTGTTACAAGGGTTTTTACTTGTGAGTAAAGACTACATTTTCACAATAGAGCGAAGCGGAACAAGCGCGAATGTGTCGCCCTTTAATTCCGAATGATAGATTGTCAAGTCAAGTGCAACACTTTTGTAGATTTTCAAAGAAAACCTCATTTGGAGTTTTGTAACCCAGCACTTTTCTTGGTCTGTTGTTTAATTTATCAATAACAGCTTGCAGCTGTGTATCACTAAATATTGAGAAAGAAGTGCCTTTTGTAAATCTTTGATTCCGAACTCTGAATTCCGCATTGCTGTACGCAGAACAGCGCGACAAATCCTTTAGCCGAGCAATAAACGGGGTTCCCCGAAAAGTATTTCGCAGAAAACTTTTTGGGGAAAAGGAGAAACAAACGAAATTAGGGTAAAAGCTGCCAAGCCATAACAGGTTTTGGTCGTCTGTTTTTCCATAATGCCGCGTTAAAACATCTTGTAATACCTCGTATTACTGCGCTGTTTTGCCTTGCTTAAGTAAAAAACCGACAGACCAAAACTGCGCAGCATCTCTCGCTTAGGGATTTTTGTGATAATTTGCTTGATTTTGATGCTGCTTGGCTCGGGGCAATAATACTATCGCACGAGCACGGTTTCTATTTGCTGATTTGCTTTCATATTGCGTTAAATATACTCGAAATACACGCCGGTATTTCTGCGCTTTTTGCCTTATCTGAATAC
>JAFRJB010000031.1 GCA_017432485.1 Clostridia bacterium | reverse complement strand
GTTGTTGAGAATTGCCGATAAATCGCTTGCTTCCAAATTCTCAAGCGCACTCTCTATATGATACTGAAAATCTATGCCTTTGACTGAACACAGCGTGTTGTATTTACTGATAATAACATTGAGTGTCGCATTATCGCTGACTGTTGCCGCATCAAAATTACGAATGGTCGGGTAGAGATTACCGACATAGTCGCGCACCTGTTCCAAGCTCTCGGCATTTTCGAGCTGGATTAAGTGGTTTTTAAAATCGTGAGAGAGGATTTGCAACTCTTTGTTGGAAGCCTCCACTACCGAAAAATACTGCTCATCAAATGCTTTTTGCTGCTTATCAAGAGTCAGTTCACTGATTTGGTTTGCTTGCTCAATCATATAGTTGCGATAATGCAGTACCACAAAAGAGGATACATAAAAAAAGACAGCGCTGACCGCCCAAACAATATATAGCTGAACATTTGATGTAATGCTATTGGAAAGATACTGAATGAGCAGGAATAAGGATATATTGGAAATGGAAATGAGCAGAATGAAACTATAACCGGTTCTGTCTTCAAAATCTTTATGCTTTTGAAGCAGCTTATAATAAATAATATAAGAAAACACGATGATGATTTTGCTGATGGTATTTGCAACAAAATAAAACCAAATATCAGTCTTAAAGGTATTGAAATGTGTTCCGAGTATCGCACCCATCAAGGGAATGGCAATGAATTCCGATGCAGCAATAGACCCTTCAAACAAAACAGAGAAAACAATCGCGACCTGCGGTTTTGCTCTAAAGACCAACAGCATTAAAAACAAGTTAATCACAAGCGTTAATGCTATATTTAAATAGACATTGCCAAACTGAAACACCCAAAACAGTAAAGCATACATCACTAAAGTCACCGATGCGCTTATGACTTTGCTTTTCGGTTGAAATGCCTTATAGCAAAACAGCCAAAAAGCAGCCGCTTCTAAAAAATAATACACAATGTCGATGATGATTTTGCTCATGTTTTTGCCCTTCTTTTTTATCTGTTTTTTCATTTCATCATTGCGCACGCCGCATTTCAGCTTTACAAAAGCGATATGTGCCGATTTTAATGATAAAATGAAATGGTTGTCGTAAACTCTTTCTTCTCCTCGTCATATTGCCACTCGTAAAAACCGCTATACTTTGCAATGGTCTTTTTTACACTTTTAAGCCCTACACCGTGGAAAGTTGCACCCTGTGCATTTTTATCGGCAGTGTTTTTGCTACTCAAAAGTTCTCCGCTCTCCTCTACCGGCGCGGAGTCGGCAGAGTTGGTCAAGAGAATGCTTTCGAGATTCTCATTTTTCTTAAAAATATTGAGTTCTATGCATTTCCCCACACTTTGCTCTGCCGCTTCGAGCGCATTATCGAGCAGGTTGTTGAGAATTGCCGATAAATCGCTTGCTTCCAAATTCTCAAGCGCACTCTCTATATGATACTGAAAATCTATGCCTTTGACTGAACACAGCGTGTTGTATTTACTGATAATAACATTGAGTGTCGCGTTATCGCTGACAGTCGCCGCATCAAAATCGCGAATAGTCGGGTAGAGTTTATCTACATAATCACGCACCTGCTCTACGCTATCAATGCTCTTGAGTTGGATTAAGTGGTTTTTAAAGTCATGAGAGAGTATTTGCAGCTCTTCATTGGATTTTTCGACAAGTGCATAGTATTGCGCATCAAATTCGCGCTGCTTCTGCTCAATCGCATAGCGGCTGATTTTTTGCGCCTGCTTGACTGTATTACTATGCAGGTAAAACGCGACAAAAGTGGTAAAAATCATTAACACGCCGCAGATGGTTAAAAATACTGTTTCACTTGTACTCAGGCTCAAGCGCATATATAACTTCTCGGCAAAGGAAAACATCGCTAAACCGGAGAACGGCACAAAGAGGATTAACAAAAGCCCTTTTGTTTTTTCTTTGTTGGAGGCGCCTTCTTCGCCTTTAGAAAAGAACGAAAGATATATTTTGAGCACCAGTACAACCAGAATTAAATGCACCATTCTGGCGAACACGCCGACATAGAAATAGAAAGCCGGGTTTTGATATAGTGTCTCCAATTGCCCACCGAAAACCGAACCCAATATGGGTATAATAATATATTCGCTCGCGACAATTAAAGCAAAATAAATGCTCGCGTGAATAACGGAATTTAACAGCTTTTGACCATACAGGAAATAAATCAGTGCCGACAAGGCGACAATGTTATAAACACTGTTGAAAATTGTGACAGACCAGCCCAGTGAAAAGAAAACTATATTCACCACACAGCCGACCGCCATCACTGCCAAAATCAGTAAGTAATTGATGCCTTTCTTATACTTTGATTGAAATGCGGTTTGGCAATAATACCAAAATAACACACTTTCAAATAAGTAAATCAAAACACTTGTCCATATAACTGTTTTTTCCATCATTAACCTCCTATGCAATAAAATTCAGTCGGAATACGAAATGCGCAATGCGCGTTACCGCAAGCGGCGGCACTATACGCACCCGATTGAAAATGAATTGCATTTGTTAGTGATGAACCCTTATGCCGGCAGGCAGTTCACAGACTGAAACACCGGCTCATTTTCAACGATAAAACGAAATCGTTGTAATAAACGCTTTCTTTTCCGAGTCGTATTCCCACTCATAAAAGCCGCTGTATTTCGCGACAGTTTTTTTAACGCTCTTAAGCCCCACACCATGCACCGGCGCAGGCGCGGTGTGTGTGTATGTGTGTGTGTCGGGAGAACTTTTGCTACTCAAAAGTTCTCCGCCATCCTCAACCGGCGCGGAGTCGGCAGAGTTGGTCAGCAAAATGCTTTCGAGGTTCTCATTTTTCTTAAAGATATTGAGCTCTATGCATTTCCCCACGCTCTGCTCTGCCGCTTCGAGCGCATTATCGAGCAGGTTATTGAGAATTGTCGATAAATCGCTTGCTTCCAAATTCTCAAGCGCACTCTCAATATGGTATGCAAAAGCAACACCTTTGACAGTGCAAAGCGTGTTGTATTTGCTCATAATCACATTAAGTGTTTTATTGCTGCTGATAGATGTCGAATCAAACTGCTGAATAGAAGGATACAGGTTTGCCACATATTCATGCACCTGCTCCATATTTTCGGCATTATCTATTTGAATGAGGTGATTTTTAAAATCGTGAGAAAGCACCTGCATTTCTTCGTTTGATTTTTCCATAATGGTGTAATACTGCTTATCAAATTCCTGCTGCTTCTTTTCTAACTGCAGCGCATTGAGGCTTTCCCCCTGCTTTAAGAGATAATTTCTGTAATAGAATACAAAGAAGGTTGAAAACATTAAAAGCGCCGCGGTAATGGTCCAAATAATAATAGAAAGCCTATCCATCGTGCTTTGCAGTAAATGGTACTGCACCAAAGTCAAAACAGCGATGCTTGTAAAAGGAATGACCAAAGAAAACAGTAAGCCTTTGCCGTTTTGCTTTGCGCGCGGGTCTCCCTTTTTGAAAATAGTTAAATACATTTTTAAGAGGATGATGGTAAAAATGAGGTCTAACATCTTTGAAAAAATAGCCGCATAGAAGTAGAATACCGCATTGTCACGAAAACCGTTTAAATTTATTTTAAAGATGGCAGACAATATCGGCATCACCAAATACTCCGCAAACGCCATTACGGCATAAAGCATCAGCCCATGCAGCGCTGCCGCATACCATTTTTGCTTATATAAAAGCAAAATGAGTAAAAAATTGCCGGAAATACCAAGTATCAGGTTTAACCAAGTGATGGCAAACACACAGCAAACGGCGCACTGCACCGCGTGAACACCAAAAATGCTTAAGAGCACAACCCATTGCGGGCGCGAGGTGCCGAAGGCCTTTTCGGCATAAAACCAAAAAAGCCACGCTTCAAAAAGGTAAATAAAGATATTGATGATATAAATGCTCATATTGTTCCTCCCGCAAAAAAATTCTATTCGTGATAAAACGAGACCGTTGTTATAAATTCTTTCTTTTCTTCATCATATTTCCACTCATAAAAACCGTTATACTTTGCAACGGTTTTTTTCACACTTTTAAGCCCTACACCATGCACCG